>JAMFRX010000794.1 GCA_026224995.1 Puia dinghuensis | reverse complement strand
GACGCGTAACTTCGATTTTTCGGCTAATATCACCATTACCGATGCCGAGGCGCAGCTGATCCCCACCGTGGTGAGCAATATGACCGACGAAATATTTAATAAGCTTTTCTCCAACTGGTAGAAACGATTCCTATGCATCAACCCTTGCAGCCCATCATTCAGCATCTTTTCCAGGTCTCGACCCTGGAGGACGTCAGCCGGGAGCGGCTGGAATCCTTCGTGGAGGAATATCCCTCTTTTGGCATCGGGCACTACCTGCTCTCCCGCAAGCTGCGGGCAGAGGATCCCGACCGCTTCCAGGCGGAGACGCAGCGCACCTGTCTGTATTTCTCCAATCCGTTCTGGCTGCAGTGGCTGCTGGAGAATACGGAAGATGCAGGCGCCCGCAAGGAAACTGTGGATGCGACGGATACCTGGCAATCGGGATCGTCCGTCGCGGCGGCCGTTGAGTCCGAACCAGCCACTGTGTTGGAGCCGACAGCCGCGTTCGAACCAGCCACCACGACCTTGGAAGAACCCATCGCCCTGGAGCCCGTCTACCCCGCCGCGGAAACCGAGTCCCTGCCCGTAGAGAACGTGGTAACGATGGCCGAAGAAGCCTACGATGCAGCACCGGTAGAACCGGTCCAGCCTATGGCGGAGGAAACGGTCATTGGCCATGAGCTGGCGACTAGCCATGAGCTGTCCGCTGGTCATGAGCCGCCTGCTGGTCATGAGCAATCTATTGTCCATGAGCTGCCCATTGGCGATAACCAGTCCGTTGACAACGACCAATCCGTTGGCGATGACCTGGCGGAGGCCCTCACCAGCAGCGAGCCGGAAGAGGTCACGGTCATAGAAAGAGAGGCCGTCCATTCCGGGGAAGGGGAAAACCTGGAAGGGCAGCCCGAACCGGAGGCCAGCGCACCTGCTGCCATCCAGGAAGAGTCCTCCGCGGCCGACCTGCTCCTTCGCAGCATCGAAGAAGCCCGGGTATTGCGGGAGTCCCTGCATAAGATAAACGACAATTTTGAGACTCCGGGGGCGTCCACGGAGGAACCTATACGGGACGAGGAAGCGCCTTTCGTGCTGCCCGAGACGGAGGAAAAGCCGGCCGAATCCGCCGCCATCGAAGACCATCAACAGCCGGTAGAGCATCATGCCCCTGCCGAATCCATCGCCATCGAGGCTCATCAGCCCGCGAACCCCGTCGGGGAACAGCCCCCTACCCTGGCAGCCGACCAGACCGCCAGCCCCGCGCGCGGGGCCGCGCCAGCAGAGCCCGTCTTCACTTTTGAGCCCTTCCATACCATCGACTATTTCGCATCCCAGGGCATCAAGCTGACCCTGGAAGAAAACCCCGCCGACGCATTGGGCAAGCAGCTCAAGAGCTTTACGGACTGGCTTAAAGGCATGCGCCGCCTGCCGCAGAAGGATAAGGAGGTCGTGCCAGACAGGGTCGCAGAACAGGCAGTACAGGCCATCGCCGCCCATTCCATCGAAGGAAAAGAGGTCCTCACGGAGACCATGGCAGAGGTCCTGGCCAAGCAGGGAATGCGGGAGAAAGCCCGTGCCGTTTACGAGAAATTAAGTTTGCTCAATCCCGGGAAAAGCGCGTATTTTGCAGCCAAAATCGAACAATTAAACATTCGTTGACATGATATTTTTTGTGATCCTGATAGTACTTGCCTGTGTAGTCCTTGGATTGATCGTTCTTGTGCAAAACCCCAAGGGGGGCGGACTTGCAGGAAATGTGGGCGGCTTCAGCAATCAGCTCATGGGTGTCAAGCAGACCACGGACGTCCTGGAAAAAGGCACCTGGGTCCTCGCCACCGTAGTAGCCTTGTTATGCATCTGCTCCGCCGTCTTTATTCCCCGGGCCACTGGCACCACCCAGCATGTGATCGACAAGGTGAATGCGACCTCCGCTCCTGCCCAGCAGCAGCCGGCAGGAACTCCCCTTCCCGCAGGAAAATAACAACATGTTTTTTCGTCAATAAAACAGCCAGCTCAACGTTTAATCCTTGAGCTGGCTGTTTTTATATAAATTAGGCCCTTAATCGATTTTACCTATGAAGAGATTCATCTTAGCCTTATTTCTCCTCCTGCTGGTGACAGGTGCTTTCCTCGGCTGGCGGGTCATCGGTCCCGGCACCGCCTTCAGCAGCGACAATTATTACCTGTACATTCGTTCCGGCATGACCTATCCGCAAGTGCTGGAGCTGCTGCAGAATGATACGGTCCTGAAAAGCCCGGCCGTTTTCAACTTCGTCGCGGGTCGCATGGACTACACCGGCAATGTCAAAGCCGGAAAATATGAGATCCGGAAGGACATGAGCGTGCTGGGCATCGTGCGTATGCTCCACAACGGGAAGCAGGTCCCTGTGAAGATCGTGATCACTAAATTCCGTACCCCACAAGGTTTTTCCGAGGCGGTCGGTAAAAAGCTCGAATGCGATTCCGCAGCCATCGCCAACTTCATCCACAACAACGACTCGCTCCGCGAATTCGGCGTGGACTCCAGCACCTTTCTGACCATCGTCCTGCCCAATACCTATACCTATTTCTGGAATACTACCCCTTCGGGTATGTTCCGTAAGATGTATGCTTTCTATAAATCCTGGTGGACGCCGGCGCGGATACAGGCGGCGCAGGCCAGGGGCCTTACCCCCGTAACCGCTACCACCCTGGCCTCTATCGTGGAAGAAGAGACCAACGCCCAGGCCGACAAAGGCAAGATCGCCAGCGTCTACCTCAACCGGATGGCCAAGGGCATTAAATTGGGCGCCGATCCGACCATCAAATACGCCATGCGGGATTTCGAGCTCAGGCGCATCTATGACCAATACCTGAAGATCGAGTCGCCGTACAACACCTATATCCACGAAGGACTGCCCCCCGGGCCCATCTGTACCCCTTCGGAAGCCACGCTCGAAGCCGTGCTGTCCTCGCCGTCCACCGATTACCTGTACTTTGTGGCTAAACCGAACATGTCCGGCTATAGCAATTTCGCCGCTACCTATAAGGAGCACCTGGAGTTTGCAAAAGCCTACCGCGATTGGCTGGACAAGCAGCAGACCATCCGGGACAGCACCAATACGCTCAAGAAGTGAAGCAAGGGTTATGATCAACCTGGAACGAAAAGTATACAATAGCGCCCCTTTCCGCTTCCTGGAAGCAAAAAGTAAAAAGATCATTTTACCCGGCTTCCAGGGCATAACCCTGTTCGAAGTGATTACTTTTTTCTCCAGCCAGGTAAAAAAAGTGGGCCTCAACGACAGGGCGAGGTCCATTGCTTTCAGCTTCCTGACGGCCATCCCCGCCGCCATGATCTTCATCTGCACCCTGGTCCCCTATCTGCCCGTCTCGCACCAGATAGAGCGCCAGCTGCTGCTGCTCACCAAGGATATCACCCCTAACCAGAACACCTATACGCTGGTAAGCCAGTTCCTGGAAGACTTCCTCGACAAGCCCAGGGTCGGCCTGCTCTCCTTTGGCTTCGTGCTGGCCCTGTTCTACTCCTCCAACGCCATGCTGGGGATCATGCGGTCCTTCAACAAATCCCTGATCTACAACAGGCATCGGAATCCTTTTCAGGCCAGGTGGATGGCCATCAAGCTGACTGCCCTCGTGCTCTGCATCGTCATCGGATCGGTGATCATCCTGGTGACCCAGGCCGAGCTGCTCCGCAGCCTCTTCAGGTGGATGCACCTCCGCAACAATGACCATACCGCCCGGGTACTCATCAGGACCCTGCGGTGGGTTGTCATCATCCCCCTGTTCTATTTCGCCATCGCCTGCATCTACAAATATGGGCCTGCAGTCCAGAAACGCTGGAAGCTTTTCTCGCCGGGCACCCTGCTGGCCACCTTCCTCACCATCCTGATCACAATGGCCTTCTCCTCCTGGGTCAACCGGTTCGGCAACTACAATAAAGTTTACGGTTCCATTGGTACCGTCATGATCCTTATGCTCTTAGTGTATTTTAACTCTTTGGTGCTGCTCATCGGCTATGAGCTCAATGTCAGCATCCATCACCTGAAGGTGATGAATGGGGAAAAGACTAACTTAGTAGTATAAAAAAATTAGAACATGAAGAAGCTATTTTCCCTGTTCTTCCTACTGCCCCTCTTGGGCCTCCTCTCCTACTATCCCTCGCCAAATGAAAGCCTGCCCATCGGCTCCGGGCTTCCTAAATCCGACGTCCTTGTAAAAGATGTCTCCGGTAAACAGATCAGTCTGCGTCAGGCAAAAGGCGCCAATGGGCTGCTGGTGATGTTCACCTGCAACACCTGTCCATATGTGATCCGCAACCAGGGTCGTACAAAGGACGTCTGCGCCTATGCCGGCGACCGCAAGATCGGCGTCGTCCTCCTGAATGCCAATGAGGGCGACCGCAGCGACGGCAACTCCTTCCAGCAGATGCAGGCCTATGCCAAATCGCAGGGCTATGGCTGGTATTACGCCCTCGATGGCAAGAGCATACTCGCCGACGCCTTTGGCGCAAGCAGGACACCGGAATGCTACCTGTTCGACAAGAGCGGGAAGCTCGTATACCATGGCGCCATCGACGACAGTCCCGGTGATGCCAATCAGGTGAAGCGTCATCATCTTCAGATCGCCATCGATGAGACGACAGCCGGTAAGGAAGTCACGGTCAAGGAAACGCGGTCGGTAGGTTGTTCGATCAGTCGGGAGTAAGCATCTTCTTTATCTCCAGCTCCACCTGGGGCTCCGTCAATTGCCGGTCGAAGAACCGGCGGTAATGCGTCTTGTTGTCCACGAAAAGCGAGCAAGGGATGCCCCCGGTCCAGCGGGCGTCGACCCTGGGGCAGAAATAGTCGGCATTGGTCTCGTCCAGCCAGACGATGCGCGACGTGAATCCACGGCTCTTCGCGAAGCCGGCGATGCGGGCAGGGTAATAATCCGGGAGGTCCAGGCTCACCAGCACCAGCTCCACCTGCTGGTCCTTATACCTGGCAACGGTCGACTGGAAATAGGGGATCTCCTTGACGCAAGGCACGCAGAAAGTAGCCCAGAAATTGATGATCAGCGGGTGGTCGCTATGGGCGATCACGCTTTCGAGATCGGTGATCTTTACTTTTTGAATGGGCTGGGCGGAGACCGCCAATCCCGAAAAGAGTAAAAGGAATAATAATGATCGCATAGCTATCTATTTATCGTCTTCAGGCGCCGTGAGCTGTCCCCGGCTCCATTCTTTCAGCAGTTGGTCATAGCGTGCCGGCTCCAGCCCGGGACGGTCGTATTGCCCGGCAGCGCTCTTCTGGCGGAAGGCTTCATAAAGGGTAACGGCGCAGGCCACGGAGATGTTCAGGGATTTGATGATACCTATCTGCGGTATGATGAAATTGCCATCCGACAGCGCGCGGATCTCATCGCTGACGCCAGAATGTTCATTGCCGAAGACCAGGGCGATGCGGCCGGTGAGATCCATGTCGTACAGGGAGACGGCGTCGCTGGCCAGGTGGGTGGTAAAGATCCGGTCGGCTCTCCGGCGCAGGTCCCCGAAACATTCCCCGGCATCGGTATATTGATGGATCGTCAGCCAGCCGACGGCGCTGCTGCTGCTCTTGGCGCCCCATTTCTTGTGCCGCGGTATCCGGGTATTCAGGATATAGACATCCTGCACACCCACTGCGTCACAGGTACGCATGACGGCCGAAATATTATGCGGGTCAAAGACGTTTTCCAGTACGATGGTGAGGTTGCTCTGCCTTTTGTCGAGCACGCTGGTGATCCGTTGTTCTCTTTCAGGAGTCATAGTTGCCGGTAAAACGTAAAATTAGGGCAAAGGGCTTGGATAGGCACCTGAAAGATGTAATTTTGTTGAAAGAGATGACCCTATGGCTGTAATGCTACATGATCCCAGAACGGTAGAGTTGGAGGACACCGATGTCCTTACCGACTACGAGAATCCGTTCAGCCTTATCGTCTGGAACGATGAAGTGAACACCTTCGAGTGGGTAATAGAGACCCTGATAGAAGTATGCGGCCAATCCCTGGAGCAGGCCGAACAGTGCGCCATGCTCATCCACACGAAAGGGAAATATGCGGTAAAGCGGGGGTCCTACGACGAGCTGAAGCCGCTTTGCGATGCCATCACCGACCGGGGCATCGGCGCGACCGTCGAGGTCCTCTCAGAGCACTAACGGCCGAAGGCACAAACCATCCATGTCATTATCCATCCTAAACAATGAGCTTGTCTTTCCGCCGGTAGAGCTGGCGGAGCCGGACGGGCTGCTGGCTGTCGGCGGCGACCTTCGGACGGAGCGGCTGTTGCTGGCCTACCGTCAGGGCATTTTCCCCTGGTACGAAGGGCAGCATATCCTCTGGTGGTGCCCCGACCCGCGCTTTGTCCTCTTCCCTGATGAGCTCAGGGAGAGCAAGAGCATGCGCCAGCTCCTCAAACGCGACGCCTTCGAGTTCCGGACGGACACGGCTTTCGCGCAGGTGATCACCAACTGCAAGACCGTCGCCCGGCGCGGCCAGGAAAGCACCTGGATCACGGAGGAAGTAAGGGCAGCCTACACGCGGCTGCACCTGGCCGGTTACGCGCATAGTGCCGAAACCTACTACGAAGGGCAGCTGGTAGGCGGGCTGTATGGTATCCGGCTGGGGAAGGTGTTCTTCGGGGAGAGTATGTTCAGCAAGGCCAGCAATGCCAGCAAATATGCCTTCATCCGGTATGTGCAGCAGCTGCGGGAAGAGGGAGTGGAGCTCATAGACTGCCAGGTCTATACCGAACACCTGGAATCCCTTGGGGCCAGGATGATCCCGCGCCCGGATTTCATTGCGCTTCTCGACAGGCTTATTCCGTGATCCGCCATTCGACCTTCTTCGCCGGCCAGCGTTCCGCATGCGAATACACCAGCCCCCGCATATAGTCATTCTCCGGATAAGGAGTCAGGTAATTCTTGAGCTCATCGGGATCGTAGATGGCGGTGTCCACCGGCAGGTAGCCCATACCGTAGAGCCGCCCTTTCTCTATCAGGATACAGCTTTTCTCCTCGGCATGACGGCCACGGTCAAGAAGCGTGAAGCTGGGCAGGCGTTGCAGCAGCGCGGCTATGGCCGTCTCCACTCTTTGGTTATAGCTCTCAGGCGGCTCCTGCCGTTCACAGGCCCCGTCGCAGGTCTGGTCGAGCACACCGGCACAGGTGTCGTTATCCTTCTGGATATAGCAGAGCTTGGGGCAAAGCCGGAATTCGCGGATGAGCTTCCGAAGGAGGTTGTGTCCTTCCAGCAGCAGGGAGAAGGTATACACCGGCTGTAGCTGCTTTTTCCGCTTCTCCAGGATAAGGCGGGAGTAGCCGTTGCGGTCCTCGTAAACATAGAGGCCATAGGTGGCCTCGAAGCGCTTGAGGCTGCGGTTATAGGCGGGCCAGAGACGTTTGATCTCGATGCATTCCAGCAGGAAGGCCATGAGCTCAGTGCCGGTAGTCTCATGGGAGATCGAATAGATGTTCCGCAGGAACTCCTGCTTCTGGCGACCCGTTTTGTTATTGGAAAAATGACTGGCTACCCGGTGCCGGAGGTTCTTGGCCTTACCCACATAGATGACCTTGCCCTTCTGGTCATGGAAATAATAGACCCCGGGGGTCATAGGCAGGCGATCCAGCTGCTCGGCAGGTAGATGAACGGGAAGGTATTGCTCGCTGTTACGCCCCTTGAGCATGCCCCGGATGATCTCCAGGCCGCCGGCCTGCAGGATCCTTTCAAAAAGCAGCACGGTGGCGCTGGCGTCGCCGCCGGCCCGGTGCCGGTTGGGAACGGAGATGCCCAGGTGCTGGCAGATATTTCCAAGGCTGTAGCTCCGCGCCCCGGGAAAAGCCTTTCGGCTCAGCCGTATCGTACACAGCTTCTTGCTGTTGAGCTCAAACCCGCATTCCTGCAGCTGATACCGCAGGAAGGAATAGTCGAAATTGACATTGTGTGCCACGAAGACGGCATCCTTCAGCCATTCGTATACCTCTGCCGCGATCTCCTGGAAGGGAGGCGCTCCCGCCACCATCTGGTCGTCGATGCCGGTGAGGGCCTGCACATACCTGGGGATGGACATCCCGGGCCTGACCAGGGTCTCGTACCGCCTAACTTCCCGGTTTCCATCGTGCAACACAATAGCAACTTCTGTGATGGCGTTATTAGCTGCGTAACCACCGGTTGTTTCTATGTCGACTATCGCATACATGCATTGTAAAGATAGTAAGAAACGCCCGTCGGTCCCCGATCCCCACCTTCGAAAACCGTACAAGACCTTTGTTCGTACCCCTTCTTGCCATGTAACCGGTGTAGTTCCCGGAACGTACACCTATTTTTAACTTAAATCCAAATCTGTATGGAACAAATGGACACAATGCGGCACAAAGAAAGTATCGTCATGACCGTTATTACGGCGATCCTGTACTTTAGCGCCATCCTGTCGGCAGCATACCTTTTTACCATGTCATAAACATAGGACACCCGCCCCAAACTTACCAACCCATTACACTCCAGGCGGCTAGCTGGAGTTTTTTTTATGCCTAAAAATAATTTTTGAAATACAAAAAAATTTATATCTTTGTAAAGACTTTTACCCCTAATACTGGCAACCTTCTATCGCCAATTCGCTGAGAAACCGTACCCATAGATTTCCGATCCCCTTTGAATCCCAATTTTTAATCATTTTGGTTTCACCCTAAAATTTCTTTTATGAAGAGGATCTTACATTCAATCCATCTCGGAGAAACAGCGAAAACTGTATTGCTCGCCCTTGGTTTTATCGGCCTTGTGATGTTCCTGTCTTACCTTTATTGGTTTGCATAGGGGACCTGCCGACTAAATAAATATACTTTACGAATTCCCTGCAAAGGGAATTTTTTTTTGCCCCCTGCCCTATCCGCCGGGCAGTTTTTTTGCCCTATTTTTGCACTCCAAATTTGAATTCCCAATATCGCATCACCATGGAACTGAGCAAGAACTATATTCCGTCCGCTACCGAAGAGAAATGGTCCGAACACTGGATGCGCAAGCGTTATTTCAACAGCCATCCGGACAGCCGGCCTGCCTTCACGGTGGTGATCCCGCCCCCCAACGTCACGGGAGTCCTCCACATGGGCCATACCCTCAACGAAACGGTACAGGATATCCTGGTTCGCAAAGCCCGCATGAGCGGTTTCAATGCCTGCTGGGTACCCGGCAGCGACCACGCCTCCATCGCCACGGAGGCCAAGGTTGTTGGTATGCTCCGCGAGAGGGGGATCGACAAGAACCAGCTCACCCGCCCGCAGTTCATAGAGTATGCCTACGAATGGAAGGAGAAATACGGGAACATCATCTACGACCAGATCCGGAAGCTGGGCTGCAGCGTCGACTGGGATCGGGTCTCTTTTACCATGGACCCCGACTACTATTCCTCCGTCATCACCGTTTTTATCGACCTGTACAACAAAGGGCTGGTCTACCGCGGCGCCCGCATGATAAACTGGGACCCCCAGGCCAAAACCGCGCTTAGCGACGAAGAAGTAGAATACCGGGACGGCCAGGGAAAATTGTATTACGTCAACTACGCCCTCGTCGACGCGGCTGGCAAGCCTACCGGCAACAACATCACCATCGCCACCCAGCGCCCTGAGACCATCATGGGCGATACGGCCATCTGCGTCAACCCCAACGATCCCCGCTACCAGCATCTCGCGGGAGCCTTCGCCGTCGTGCCCCTGGTGAACCGCCGCATCCCCATTATCTTCGACGATTATGTCGACCCAACTTTCGGCACCGGCGCGCTCAAAGTGACGCCCGCACACGACATCAACGACTATAATCTTGGCCTCAAACATTCCCTGCCCATCATCGACACGCTCAACGAAGACGGCACGCTGAGCGCGGCCGCGGAAGTATTCGTCGGCATGGACCGCTTTGCCGCCCGCAAGGAAGTCGTAAAACAGCTGAACGCGGAGGGTCTCATCCAGAAAGAGGAAGAACACCCAACCCGGCTGGGCTTCTCCCAGCGGACCAACGCCGTGGTCGAGCCCCGCATCTCTACCCAGTGGTTCGTCAGGATGAAGGCGCTCGCGGAACCTGCCCTGAGGGCAGTCACCGAAGGCTATATCCAGATCCATCCCGGCGACAAGTTCATGGCCACCTATAAATACTGGCTGGAGAATGTCGAAGACTGGTGCATCTCCCGGCAATTGTGGTGGGGGCAGCAGATACCCTCATGGTATGCTCCCGACGGCAGCTTCCGGGTAGCGGCCACACGCCAGCAGGCCTATGCTCTCTTCACCGATAAAAAAGGCGGTGCCCTACCCTTTACTGCAGCCGAGCTCCGGCAGGACGAAGACGTCCTCGACACCTGGTTCTCCTCCTGGCTCTGGCCCATCGAAGTCTTCAAGGGCATCACCGATCCAGGCAATGCCGATATCAGCTACTACTACCCAACATCCGTTCTGGTCACCGGTCAGGACATCATCTTCTTCTGGGTAGCGCGCATGATCATGGCCGGCCTCTACTATTTCCCCGACACTCTGCCCATGGAGCAGCGCATCCCCTTCCGCGACGTCTATTTCACAGGCATGGTCCGCGACAAGCAAGGCCGCAAGATGAGCAAGAGCCTGGGCAATTCGCCCGACCTGCTGGGCCTCATCGAAAAATATGGCGCCGATGCCGTTCGCTTCGGGATCATGATCGCCTCTCCTGCCGGCAATGACCTGCTGTTCGACGAGGCGGCGCTGGAGCAGGGAAGGAATTTCAATAATAAGCTGTGGAATGCGCTTAAGCTTATAAAAATGTGGGAAAGCCGCCTGGCGCCTGGTTCCGGCGATGCATCCGGCAATAGTGATGCAGCAGATAACGGCAACGCACAATTCGCCATCGGCTGGTTCGACGCCCGCCTGCACGAAGCCCGCGCCACCCTGGAACAGTCCTTCCGTGATTTCCGGCTCAGCGAAGCCCTCAAGACCCTGTACTCCCTTATCTGGGATGACTTCTGCAGCTGGTACCTGGAATGGGTGAAGCCGCCTTTCGGGGAATCGATGGACCCCGACATCTACCGCCATACCGTGCAGTTCTTCGAGCAGCTGGTGCAGCTGCTCCATCCCTATATGCCCTTCATCACCGAAGAGCTCTATCACCTACTGGCCGACCGCGCCGAAGGCGACGACCTCTGCATAAAGCAGTTCGCTGCTGCTGCACCCGCCGATGCCCGCATCCTGAAGCAGGGTAACCTGCTAAAGGAAGCCATCACGGCCCTGCGCGATGCCCGCAATAAGGCGCAGCTCAAGCCCAAAGAGCCCATCAGGCTGCATATCCAGCCCGAGGCGGAAGGCGACTACAAAGGGATCACGGGTATCCTCGGCCGACAGGTCAACGCCGAAAGCATCGACTTCACCACGGAGGCCATCCCCGGCTCGCTGACAGTCGTCGCCGGAAAGGATAAATTCTATCTTGTTACCGAACAGGCACTGGACGGCGGCAATCAGAAAGAAGAGCTGCTCAAGGAGCTGACCTACCTCAAAGGCTTCCTGGAAGCCGTCAATAAAAAGCTGGGTAATGAGCGCTTTGTTCAGAATGCAAAGGCTGAGGTCGTCGAGCTGGAGAGAAGGAAGAAGGAGGACGCGGAGATCAAGATCAGGACGATCGAAGAAAGTCTGAGCCAATAGCAGCCGCCAGTCTGGTCGGCCGCTCGTCCAGTCCTAATCCACCGGTCTCACCGCCCTCGCGCTATACCCCTGCGACAGCAGGTTCAGCGGCAATATCAGCTCCCACTGGTTAGGCCCACGACCCTCGAAATCCGGGTCGAGCAGCCGGCTATACCGGATACCGAAGCTCACCGCCAGCTGATTCCACCACTTGGTATCGAAATACACTTCGGACCCAAAGCTCCTGAATGTTCCGTTATAGGTCTGCCCATTGGTGTAGAAGTCCATGGCGCGGGTATAATCGTAATACAGATTGGTTCGAATGCGCAGGAAGTATACCGTATTCCCCAAACCCCAGTCGGGATAGAGCAACGGCAGCGCGTAGTTGGCCGAGGCGCGCCACATACGGTAGAAATTTTCGGCTGTATATCCACGTGAAAAAGGGAAGCTGTTGGAGAAACGGGCATTGCCGAGGGTATCCCTTTGTTGAAAGGCAGCTTCCAGCAGGAGGCTATGGGTATAGGCCACCCCGGGCAGGTAGAGGAAGCCGGAGGCCAGGAACTGGTGGGCTTCGAAAGTCGTCACGGCGCTTTCGTAGGATAGGCTCAGGACCTCTGCAAAGCGCGGCGCGATCTGGGCCTGCGTCTGCTGGCTCTGGTGTACGAAGCTGATGAAGGGGTCGACATAGCCGAACCCGCGGCTATTGAAGGAATCTTTGTACACGCCGGAGTAATAGCGTTGGTTATAGACAAAGTCCGACCCGAACTGTAAGCCGGTATAGTTCAGATGGCTGGTCCAGTTCAGGGGGATGCTAAAGCCGGCGCGGGTTTCCGTCTCATTCCAAAAGACCTTCTGGTTGCCATACAAGGCGTTGCGGTTGAAGGTATAGTCCCAGCCTGCGTCCAGGAAGGGATACAGCCCCCCGTAGGTGGCATCTACGCCTACCTGTTTGTATTGTTCGTTGCGGTTGTAGCCGGCATAGATATCCGTCTCGAGGGTGTTGAGGATATTGTCGCTCACCAGCGATAGCTGGTAGTCCGGGTCGTTGACATAGGGCCGCCAGCTGTGGAAGTTGATGAGATGGGAGGTGATGGGATAGCTGCTCGCGGGGTAGGCGCCGGTCGCGATCCTGTCCAGGAGGCGGGAGGGGCCGTGGTCCAGGGAGTCGATGCGCTGGACGGACAGTTCCCGGGGCCAGTCGGTGGTGGCCAGGGGCTCCAGCCGGACCGCGCCGCCGATGGCATCATCCAGGTGGAAGCCGACTGCGGTAAAGGCATTCCAGGCATAGCGGCCACCATCGCCGGCCTGGAACTCATATTGTCCTGTTGTAGGTATGCCATGGGGCAGGAAGACGCGGAAGAGGTTACCCCCGGCCAGGGCGAAGACCCTGTCTTCCTTTCCACGCGAAGCCGTGAACCAGATGGTGTCGGCCTTGACAGAGGGAAAGCCGATGGTCTGGAAGCTCCAGGGCAGGAGATATTGGATCCCGCCGTCGGCGGCATTCACCAGAGCCAGCGACATCTGCCCTTTGCGGTTACGGACGGCCGTTACGATCGCGCCGGCGTTGGAATAGAATTTCGGGTAGGTATAGAAAAGCTTGTCGGGATTGGGAAAGCGTTTTTGGACGCTGCCATCTGCGGCATCCAGCAGAAAGAGCGTACAGGACCCGTCGGTCGCTTCCTGCACGGTCACGATCTGGCGGCCGTCGGCAGAGATATCCGGTGAAAAATAGCGGCTCCGGCGGGTGAGCTTGCGGTCTTCGCCGCTGAAAGCGTTGAGGACCCTGATCACGCTGTAGTCGCGCCAGCCCCAGCGCGGGTCCGTCTCGTAGGCGGCATAGACCGCGCGGCCGGAGGAGAGGGAGAAATAGTTGTCCAGGGAGACGGCGCGGGTGGCCACGCGGGTCTCCTGGCCATTATCGAGGTTGCGGAGCACGAAAGCCGGGATCTGCTTGTAAGTAGTGCGCATATACAGGAGGCTGTCGCGGCTCATGAATTGCGGGAACTCCTGGTCGGCATAAAAGTGTTTGTGGCTGCGGGCAAAGGCATCGGCTTCCGGGACAGTGGCCGCGTCACCCGGGGGCGCCTCCTCCAGGGGTCGGCGAAACCAGTCGAGCGCGTCATTGCGGAACTGGGTGAACGAGATCCCGGCATAGCGGCTGATAGCCGTTTGCAGGGGATAGAAAAGTCCGTGGAAGGCGGCGGCATCGTGGGTCACCTGGCGCCAGAAACCGTCGCCATAGCGTTCGCGGCCATAGGACACCAGCATATAGCCCAATGGGTAGTGGTCCGGGACATAGTCGCGCAGGGAGCCGTTGCGAAGCTTCATCCACGTATAGCGTTTATCGCCTGCCCAGAGGGAGCGATAGCTGTTGAAGAAGAATGGCAGACGACCCCGTCCCTGGTCGCTGACCAGGGTCTCCTGGAAGACGGCATCCCCCTCCCAGAACCAGTTAGGCACGGCCAGGCTGTTGGCAAAAGCCTGTCCTCCTTCGCCGAAGAGATAGTATAGCGTGCCGGAGAGGCCTACGCGAAAGTTGTTGTACTGCTGGACATGGCGGTATTCATGGATGGCCAGCATCTTCTGCCAGGGCAGGCTGCCGAGGTCAAAGCTATTCTGTTCCGGCGTGAGCTGGAACTCGCTGCGGAAGGGCGCCAACCCTACATACCCGTTGGGGATGGTAGTCTGGTTCTGCAGGACGATATTGATCTTTCGCTG
>JAMFRX010000793.1 GCA_026224995.1 Puia dinghuensis | reverse complement strand
TATACTGGATCACGAACTTCTGTACTACGCCGGTGATGACGCAGCCGATGAAGAAAGCGAATATCGCTCCCCAGGTAGTGGGCTTATAACGTTTGAAGTAATAGACCATCACGATGGCGGGAATGGTCAGCAGGTTCAGCAGGTGGACGCCGATGGACAGGCCCATCATGTAGAAGATGAAGATGATCCACTTATCCGATCCTGGCTTGTCGGCATTCTGTTCCCACTTGAGGATGGCCCAGAAGACCAGGGCGGTAAAGAAGGCGGAGGAGGCGTAGACTTCCCCTTCCACGGCGCTATACCAGAAGGAGTCGCAGAAGGTATAGGCGAAGGCGCCGACGACACCGGCGCTGAGGATGGTGAAGGTCTGGCGTTTGTCAGGCTCGGCTGCAAGGTTGCCGTTCATCAGCAGCTTGCGGGCAAAGTGAGTGATCGACCAGAAGAGGAAGAGGATGGACAGGCCGCTGCCGATGGCGCTCATAAAATTGACGCCCTTGGCGGCGGTATGCGGACTATCACCGAAGAGGATGATGAAGAAGCGGCCCATAAGAACGAACAACGGCGCGCCGGGGGGGTGGGGGATCTGTAATTTGTAGCAGCTGGAGACAAATTCTCCGCAGTCCCAGAAGCTGCCGGTGGGTTCCATGGTCATCACAAAAACCGTGCAGGCAATCAATCCCACGATCCAGCCGACGATGTTGTTTACTCTGTTGAAACGCATTTGTGTTGAAAATTTTAATATGGATGGTTTGGACTAATTCTTATTAAGGATTTGGACCTGTTCCCGTGGGTTTGTTCTTTTCCCATTCACCTAATTGCATCAGCAGCTGGTAGGTGGAAAGGATATCCTGGGCGAAATATTTAGATTGCAGCTCGCTTAAGTTACCGCCTTTACCCTGCAGGGCCATGTTGGCGTTGATGGCCAACTGTTCGTCAGACATGGCTGGATCGCCGAGGGAATGGTAGTAGCGCATCTGCTGGGTGAGGTCTTTCCTGAGCGAGGTCGTAACCTTTTTAGCCAGGGTCAGGTCTTGCGCCTTATAGCAGGCCTGGAGGAACTCAAAAGAGAAATAGTCGTGCAGGTTACCCTGGTTGGAGGTCATGCCATAGGGCATATTGGACTCGAGCACGTTCTGGTCGTAGTGTTCCAGGACCTTGCGGGCGGAGTCCAGCTTCCCTGCGTCTGCCAGGCTCATGGCCACCTGGGCGTGGGTATATTTGATGCTGTTCAGGTGGCGGCGGTTCTCTTCGTCGTAGTAAACACCTTCTGTCCCAGCGTTGCCATAAGCGAACTTTTCCATGATGACCTTGTAGGACGCGTCGTTGTCGGCGCCGCCGCCGACGGCGGGCGTCAGTTGGTAGACCATGCCGCGCAGGCGGACGTTATGTTCCAGGCCGAGGTTGGACAGCTCCTGGGGGGACGTGAAGCAGATGGGGCGATGCCATTTGCTGGTGGCGATAACGGCCAGCATGGCGAGGTCGCTCTTGATGAGATAGCGGCGTTGTGCCGGGATATCCATGTGCACTTCGCTCAGGACGCTGTCGCCGGGATGGATGGCGCCTGTGGCAAGGGCCGCCGCGCTATCCACGGGGATCGATAGCTTCCTGGACGGGATCATGTTCATCAGCGTTCCATTTTGGTCCGTCTGGACATAGCGTGGGTCGTCGCTGGCGACTACGTTCTTGAGGATATTGTAGAGGTCATAATACTTACTCTTGTCGAAGCCGGTTATCTTATCGTCGAAGACCGCTACGTTGCGTTTGTCGCCCATGATCTGTTCGGGCGTGAAGATCACGTCGAAGGAGTCGTTCTGGTTGATCTTATAGCGCAGCTGGTTCATATACCAGTCGGTTCCCAGCAGCGTATTCACCATCACGCGGACGTCGGGGCGGATGCCTTCCACTTCCTGGGCATACCAGAGCGGGTAGGTGTCGTTGTCCCCGAAGGAGAAGAGGATGGCGTTGGGGGGGCAGCTTTCCAGGTAGTCTTTGGCGAGGTCGCGTGGCAGGGTCTTCTTGCTCCGGTCGTGATCATCCCATTCCTGGCTGCCCATCAGTACGGGTACGGCCAGCACGGTGAAGCCGGCGGTCACATAGGCGGCGACGGCCGGGCGGATGTTTTTGGCATAGCGTTGAAAGAGCTCCCAGATGGCGAGCACGCTCAGGCCGATCCAGATGGAATAGGACCAGAAGGAGCCGGCGAAGGCATAGTCCCTTTCGCGGGGCTGGAAGCCGGCCTGGTTGAGGTAGACCACGATGGCTTCCCCGGTAAAGAAGAACAGCAGTCCGGTGATGATCCAGTCCTTGCGGTTGAACTTGAACTGGAAGACCAACCCTATCAGTCCCAGGATCAGGGGCAGCATATACATGCGGTTATAGGACTTGCTCTTCGTATGGATGGTATCGGGCAGCTTGCTTTGGTCGCCCAGGAAATAGTTGTCGATAAAGGGGATGCCGGTGATGGCGCAGCCGTCGCGGGGGTTGCCGAAGCCTTCGAGGTCATTTTGCTTGCCGGAGAAATTCCACATGAAATAGCGCAGGTACATCCAGCCCGTTTGGTAGCGGATGAAATACTGGATATTGTCCGCCATGGTGGGGTTCTCGCCTTCGGCCACACCGCCGTACATCTTGTAGGCATCGACCTCGTGGCGGTCGTTGCTGGGATTCCACATGCGTGGGAACAGGTGGGCGGAGGGGGCGCTTCCCCAGTCGTTAGCATACTTGGTACCGGCCACTTCGTACTGGGTTTGGCCTTTCACCAGGAGGTCGCCGTCCGGGACGTTGTTCACCTGGTCCTGGAAGTCGGGGCCATAGAGTATGGGCCAGTCGCCGTACTGGTCGCGGCTGAGATAGCCTTCCAGGTTCACGGGGTTGTCCACGTTGAACATGTCGACAGGGGTATCCGCATTGGAGCGGAGGAGGGTCGTAAAATAGGTGGAATAGCCGAGGAGCATGAAGCCTGCGCTCCAGAGGCCAATCTTAAGATAGTACCAGTTCTTTTTTACCGCCCAGCGGACACCTAATACCAGCAGGGCCGTCAGGAGCACAAAGAAGGTGATGAATCCGGAGAAGAAGGGCAGGTGTAAGGAATTGACGAACCAGATGTCGAAGGATCCTGCTCCTTTGATAGTATACTGGATGACGAACTTCTGGACGAAGCCGGTGATGATGCAGCCGATGAAGAAGGCGAAGATGGTGCCCCAGAGGGTGGGCTTATAGCGTTTGAAATAGTAGACCATCACGATGGCGGGGATGGTCAGCAGATTCAGTAGGTGGACGCCGATGGAGAGGCCCATCATATAGAAGATGAAAATGATCCAGCGGTCGGACTTGGGCTTGTCTGCGTTGTGTTCCCACTTGAGGATGGCCCAGAAGACGAGGGCGGTAAAGAAAGCCGAGGAGGCATAGACTTCCCCTTCTACGGCGCTATACCAGTAGGAGTCGCAGAAGGCGCCGGCCAGGGAGCCTACTACGCCGGCCGTCATGATCAGGAAGGTCTGGAGCTGATCCGGCTCTCCGGTTGGGTTGGCCCGCATGACGATCTTACGCGCAAAGTGGGTGATGATCCAGAAAAGGAACAGGATGGAGATGCCGCTGGCCAGGGCGCTCATGAAGTTGACGCCGCGTGCGGCCGTATGCGGGTTATCGCCGAAAAGGATGATGAAGAAGCGGCCCATGAGGGCGAACAGGGGTGCGCCGGGGGGGTGTGGGACTTCTAATTTGTAGCAGCTGGAGATGAACTCACCACAGTCCCAGAAGCTGCCGGTGGCTTCCATGGTCATGACATAAACTGTAGAGGCGAAGAGTCCTATGATCCATCCGACGATGTTGTTGACTTTGGTGAAGCGCATAATTTAATAGGGATTATGAGGCAAGTTGCCTGCAATTGGAGCACGAATTAATACCAATTAATGCAAATTTCCGCGAATAGGGGGTTGTTTTTTGCTAAAAATCTGTTATTCAAAGTATACGCGCACCGTCTGGTAGAAAAGGCGGCTCTGTAGGTACTGGTTTTGGGACTGTTCGGTGAAGTCCTGGAGGCCGAAGAGGCCGGCGGCATTGCCCTTCTGGATGGCGATCTCCAGGTAACCGGCGGCATTGAAAAGGGCCAGCTTTTCTCCTTCCTGAACGTCGGCGTAGGTTTCGCTGATCTTGTCGATGGTCTCGTCCCGCTTAAAGACGATTCGGAAGCTGCGGCCTTTGCGGCGTTCTTCGAACTCTTCGCGGGTGATATTGACGATGACGTTCTCGAAGTGGTCGATGAAGATGATCTGGCCTTCTATCCAGGTGTCGCTGAACACGGGCCGGAGGTGGTTCTTCTCCAGGAAGGGGATGTCGGGGGTGCCGATGCTGAGGAGGCTGGCGCCGCGGGTGAGCTCCTGGATGGCCTGGCCCATTACGCGGATGCAGTAGAGGGTGTTCTTGACGGCGGTGCGGTCCAGGGGGAGGCCGATGACCATTTCCGGGCGGCCTTCCAGGATCATATTGAGCAGGCCGTTGTCGGCACACAGGAGGTACTGCTCGTTGTGGAAGGCCAGGAGCAACTGTTCGGGCTTTTTTTCGAAGAGGTTGACCAGGATGATATGGAAGGTATGGGTCGGGAAATTCCGGATGGCGTTGCGGCAGACATAGGCTGCCTGGGGGTAGTTGAAAGGGGACAGGTCGTGAGAGATGTCCATGATATTGAAAGCGGGATCGATCTGTGCCAACTGGCCTTTGACAGCCCCTACGAGATAGTCTTTTTGACCGATATCCGATGTTAGGGTGATGAGGGCCATGCCTTTTATTTAACGAACTCCCCCTTTTTGTTATAATAATGTCTATAGGTTAGCCGGTCGGCCAGGGAGGGCGCCACTTTGTTGATGAGCACGGTGACCTTGCCGAGGAAGGTCAGGATCAGGGTCCGTTTGCGGCGTTCTATGGCTTTCAGGATATGTTGGGCGCAATCCAGGGCGCTCATCAGGCTGCCCTCGTCCAGGACGGTTTCGCCCCGGGATTCGCCGCTTTGGTTCAGGGCGGCGAGGCGGATATTGGAGGCGGTGAAACCCGGGCAGACCCACATGACGTGGACACCGCTATGGAGCAGCTCGGTGCGAAGGGATTCCAGCCAGCCCTGCAGGGCGAACTTGGAGGCCGAATAAGCGCTCCGGCCGGGCAGGCCGCGGTAGCCGGCCGTAGAGGACACCCCTACGATGGTGCCGTGATTATTAAGGATGGAAGACAGGGCGTATTTGGTGCAGTAGACGGCGCCGAGGAAGTTGACTTCCATGACCTTCCGGGTGACCTTGGTATCGCAGTCGGCGAAGAGGGCGCGCATGGAGATGCCTGCATTATTTATAAGGATGTCGATCCCCCCGAAGGTGTCGATCGTCGACTCGATGAAACGGCGGCATTCCGTTTCGTCGCTCACGTCGCAGACCACTGTATGCAGGAGGACGGAGGAATACTCCATTTGCAGCTTATAGATCTTATCGTGACTGCGTCCGCAGGTAGCCACTTTGGCGCCGCGGGGGATGAGGGCTTCGATCAGCGCTTTGCCGATGCCGTCGCTGCCGCCGGTGATGACCACTACTTTATCCTGAAAAAAAGACATGGGTGGATTTTGTTGTGCGGCAAATTTAGCAAACAAAAAACCTAGTGGGAACTATTTTTTGCGCCACAGGCGCAAAGGCCGAAGGCCAATCATAAGCGGATTTGAGCCGGGTGGTTATTTTTACAGGTAACCACCGGCGAAAATCACTTATATAACACGAGCTGGCCCAGGTGGTAGGAGATATGTCTGGTCCGGCTGAGGACTACGCTGAGCCGGTTGCGGTGTGGCTCTTTGGCGAAATCTTCCTCCGATACAGCCGTATGTCTCTGCAGCCATTCTTCGGGTGTCCAGTGCCGCAATAGACCGGAGAGGCGTTCATTGACGGCGGTCCAGGCTTTCCTTAGCTCCTGGGTGGAGGGCAGGGTAGCGGCGGGGTTATCGGGAGTGGATACGAAATTCTCGTCCAGGTGAGGATAGAGCCTGTCGCCTAAATCCAGGAGGGGCAACATCCGATCGTGTACGGCTGCCAGGTGGCCGAGCAGGTAGATGAGGCGGTTCTTTCCCGGGGCGATCTGCTGGAGCAATTCTTCGTCGGTGCATTTGTCGAAGAAGGCAGTGGCCTGCCCGACGGCATGGTCCCAGCTGAGCAGGACGGATTTAGCGAAGAGGTCCTGCGTATTTATGGTGGTGGTCATGTGACGAAGGTAGTTAAAAAGAAAAGCCCCCATGCGGAGGCTTTTCTTTTTAATTATTGGGCTGCAGCGGTGCCACCTGGCCCCGATTCCAACAATTTAAAGAGTTCGTCGAGCTTGGGCGAGAGGATGATCTCCGTGCGCCGGTTGAGCGCCCTGCCGTCCGGAGTCGTATTCGACTGTACCGGATCGTAGGAGCTATGGCCCGAGGCGACCACGCGGACGGGGTCTACCTGGTAGTCGGTAGTGAGGATGCGGACGATAGCCGTGGCGCG
>JAMFRX010000792.1 GCA_026224995.1 Puia dinghuensis | reverse complement strand
TTGGAGATCTGGGACCCCGAAAGCTCGTCATCGAAGATGACGAGCTGGATGTCTTTGAGGGTGATATAGGTCTTTATCTCCTCCAGCTTGCCTTTTCCGACGAAGGTCTTGCTGTCGGGGTGCTGCATCTTCTGGGTAAAACGCTTAAAGGTGACGGCCCCGGCCGTTTCGGCTAAAAAAGCCAGCTCGTCCATGTATTCCTGGGACTGTTCCTCGGTCTGCGTTTTGTGTATCAACCCGACCAAAATGGCCCTTTCCTCCTTTTGAATACTGTTTTTCTTCTCTATCAAACTTAATTGCTATTAGGACGGCAAAGGTAGTATACATCGGGTTGCGGCGAAGAAAAAAAGCGGCCGGCCGATTTCTGGCCGGCCGGCCGCTTTTGCATATGGTATCTCCTTAGAAGGGGGTAGATCTATAAACCACTGAGGGTGATCCCGAAAGAGAACGGGAAAACAGAAGGTCCGGCACTGGTTTTTATCAGGCTGTTCACCTGGAACTGCCCGAAGACGCCGATAAAACCCTTGCTCACACGGGCCGTTGCGGCCAGCTTGGGTGAGTTGAAGAACTCTTTGGAGCTTTCTTTTTCGATATAGTTCCCCAGGGTCTGACCGGTAGGGCTCTGCATGTCTTTGCCTTTGGTATAGGCGCTCAGCATCAGCCCGATCTTGGTGCCGACGGCGAACTTCCAGCTTTTGTCCATGTGTTCAGGATCCAGTGCAAACCGGAGCTCCACCGGCGCTTCCAAATAGGTGGTGACCAGCTTATATTTCTTGAAGTGGTTGCCGCCCGACTCATCGGGGAAGGCCAAAGATTGATTGGTATATGCTGCGACCAGCACCTCTTGCTGGTGAAAGAAGATATTGCTGCTTCCTATGCCTGCGCCGGCGCCAATGCTGAGGCGGGGGTCGGTTTTAAACGGGAAGTCGAACATCACGTAAAAGTTGGCGCTACGGTTGAAACCACGGATATGGATACTATCAGGTGCACCAGCCCAGTTGTCATAAGCCAGCTGAAACATAAAGTGATCCGCGGCTCTTTTGCTGAGGTCAACCTTGCTCCAGTCTTTTTTTGGCTTTGCAGGCGGAGGGGTAGGAGCAGTGGTTGGGAGAGGAGTCTTTTTGACCGCGGCTACAGAATCTTGTGTGGGGGGAGGATTTTTATGCTTTTTTTGAGCGAAAGCAGCAGTTGTGGCTAAAAAAACCAGCGCGGTGATGAAAAACTTCTTCATAATTTCACTTGTGGGTGATGTCTTTTTGACGTTCCGAATTGAATCCCGCCGGCCTTTCTCGCAGTTTTTAAGCCCATTCGGGTTCATTTTGATCTGGTTGACAAATGTATCGTCCTTGGGGTTAATAAAAGGTTAAAGAAGCCCCTGTAGACACCTGATTTTTAACAGGCCGCAAGATATCACTTTTTGCCTTATCTGGTGAAAATGCTTTGTTATTGCCCCCATTAACAAGGACGGCGGAGGCTTCTGCCGTCCGGGTGTATTTGTAGACATCCTCTTCGAGCAACAGGCGCTCACCGGCAAGCTGTCTTGCGGCTTTTGTCACGGCTTCTACATATCCAAGGTGGGTGCCGTAGCGCTCTTCCAGCGACAGCCGGGGATCGCCCGACCTTTTCCGGTCCATCTTCTTCTCCGGGAAAGGGATATACTGCCCTGCCGATTCCCCGCCGTCGTCTTCGCTGAAGCCTGCCCTGCGCAAAGCCCACCCGGTGGTCGTGCCCGTTGGGGCGGCGACAGGAGGGAGCCGGACACCGGCGATTTCGTTGCCGTCGCTGTCGACCCGCGATACACAAACGTAAAACGATTTGGCCACGGGCGAAGGCGGAAAAATGGATAAGATACCCCGTTCGGTCTGCGGCCCAAAGTCATACTGATAGCGGAGGGTGATGAGTCCGGTATAGCGCACACCCGGAATGGCCGGCCACCCCAGCCTTTGCTGGCTGACCGAGCCTGTGAGCCGGTCAGGACGGGAAGAAGCAAGCGCCGCCGTGCCGGCAGATATCCTGGGAACCCTGCTCTCCGGTGGCTGGACACCGAGCGTGACCCACTCGTCGAGGGCTATGAACAAAGCCCGAAGCAAGGGCTCGGCATTCGTTGGGTTCTGCCGCTGCTGGCAGATGCCGGTGCTGCTGCTGTCACCCGTGCCATGCTGCGCGCCGGACGCCAGGAAAAAGCGAACATTCTCCGGGTCGGGCAGGTCCTGGCCCCGCAGATCGGTATGTAGCAGCGAGGCCGCCTTAGCCCAATATTCATTGGCCGAATTGATCTCTATGACTTTGGGGATGCAATGGCTGGTCGCCTCCCGGACGCCCCGGCCTGCCCAGCGATTGTTAAAGCTATCGTAGATCTTTGGGTAAGCAAAGGGGAACATCCCTTCCGGATAAAGGTGATTCTGTCTGTTACGCTCTGTACGTCCCGGCTGCGCAAATCGGTAGTGGATACCTACCCCGCTGCCGCCGCCCAGCCAGTTCTCGATGCCATCGAAGACAGGGCGTCCGCTCTCGTCTTCGTTGAAGCCGTAGGTCTGAAAGTCGTTCATATAACGCGCCGGCTGCGAGATGGCGAAGCTAAAGGTATACCGGATGTCGCCGGCCAGAGGGTTGGACTGCCCGGTCGTCGCATAACGCAGGAAGGATACGAAATCCCGGGTAGCGGCCAGACCCAGCCCTGCTACCAGCGGGTCTTTGGCGGGATAGGAGAGCTCATAGATAAAGCTTTGTCGAAAAGCTGTGCCCAAAGGCAACAGACGTATCGTTCTGTCGTCGGCATATTCCCAGCCGCTGTCGGAGATCTTCTGCGGCGTGTCGTCCAGGTGTTCTCTGCGGGTGAGTACGGCCGCCGGCTTGCTCATCGTGGACGCCGCATAGGCCAGCCTGTAAGTAAGGGTGTGGTCGTTGTCGAAGCTTATATACTCGTATGAGGGTCCGGCGATGCTGCTCCCGTCAGGGTTGACGGCGACAGGAACAGTGATGGTGAGGTTGTTGTTACCAGGCGTCGCCGAGATATCCCAGCCGCACCAGGCGATCGTATAGCCGCGTTGAAGGAGAAAGGCGTCACCTGCCTGTGCAGCCGTAGAAGGGTCATTCCCGCCGCGGCTGTTGTTCAGGCCGCCATAGAGCTTACCGCCGCGATTGGGTATTTCTACAAAAAGCTTGTGATTGCCCCGGTCCGGGTCCACGGGCCTGAGGATATAGATATCCATGGAATATTCTACCATCCCCCGCAAATTGCGTGGAGCAAGGAGGATATCGGTGATAAGGGCATTTTGTGGGAGGCTGGGATCTACCTCGCCATAGGCCTTGCCCCGCAGCTTTTCATAGGCTCCCGCCTTGCCGAAGACCTTTCCTTCGAAGCAGGGCGACTCCCTGCCGGTGATCTCGATACGTACGATGCCAGCTTTGGCACAAAGAGCGCCGAGGAGAAAAATAGCCACTAGCAGGCGGCGGCAGGATGGAAGTTTCATGAATAAAAGTTAAAGAATTGCTTAGAAAAACCGGCAACTGTAGCTAATTTCACATCGAAATTAAAGCATACACCATGGAATCCGCCCGAAAAACGAAATTGGCAGGCTGGGGCAACTACCCTCAAGTAGAATCATTCACATTGAATCCCAGAGACAAGGAGGATGCAAAGGGCGACCTGAACAAGGGTGTGGTCATCGCACGCGGGCTGGGTAGGAGCTATGGCGACCAGGCGGTCAACCAGGACAAATATGTGGCCATCTGTACCAAGCTCAATCATTTCCTCAATTGGGATGAGAACGAAGGTGTCCTGGAATGCGAGGCGGGTGTCAGCCTCGAAGAGATCATTACCGTTTTCGGCCCCAAAGGCTGGCTGCCGATGATCTGTCCCGGTACCAAGTTCGTGACCATCGGTGGGGCTATTGCCAACGACATCCATGGGAAAGCGCATCATATCGACGGATCTTTCGTGAACTGCGTTCTGTCTTTCACTATACTATTGGCGGATGGCAGCACCCGGGAAGCATCGCGCACGGAGAATGCCGATCTGTTCTGGGCCAATTTCGGGGGCCTGGGCCTGTTAGGCGTGATCCTTAAGGCCCGTATCCGGCTGCGAAAGGTCGAGACGACCTATTTCAAGCAGAAGTCTATCGTCATTAAGAACCTGGACCATATGCTGGAAGCGTTGGACCAGTATGACCATGAGTACAATTACTCCGTAGCCTGGATCGACGCCCTGGCTAAGGGCAGCCGGTTGGGCAGCGGGGTCCTCACGCTTGGCAATGCGGCCAAATTGGCTGAGCTTCCTGAGAAGCTGAAGACCGAACCACTGAAGCTGCATAAGGTAGGAAAGCTGGCCGTTCCCTTCTTCCTCCCGTCCTTCGTCCTGAATGGGCTTACCGTCAGGATGCTTAACAAGGTGATTGCCTTCGTACAAAATTCCCCCAAGGAATTCGTGCACTACGAAAAATTCTTCTTCCCGCTGGATGCTATCAACAACTGGAACAAGGGCTATGGTAAAAGAGGGTTTATCCAATATCAATTCGTCATTCCCGAGGACAATGGCAAAAAGAACCTCACGGAGATCCTGGAGATGATCGCAGGCAGCGGCTGTACACCTTTCCTCAATGTCTTCAAGCGCATGGGCGAAGGGCAGGGGATCTTGTCATTTCCCTTTAAAGGCTATACCCTGGCCATCGACTTCCCGGTGACAAAAGACCTCCTGACCTTTACTCCTAAGCTGGATGCGAAAGTGCTCTCAGCCGGCGGCCGGCTCTACCTGGGCAAGGACGCATTGCTGCAGGAAAGCACCTTCAAGGCCATGTATCCCCAACATCAGGAATGGATGGCCATCAAGACCAAATACGATCCTGCCAACAGGTTCAGCTCGAACATCTCGCGGCGGCTGGGCCTGGATATAGGACCCCTTGCCGGCTCCAATGGATAGAAGCTGGCCTGGTGGATAAGTCGGTCTTATGCAATGGATGGCGTCAGAGCTTCGAGGAATATTTCTTTCTAACCCTGCTCAAGGTCTCCAATGTCATGCCCAGATAAGAGGCAATGTATTTAAGGGGGATGCGGTTGGATAAGGACTGATGGTGCAGGAGAAAGTGCCGGTATTTATTTTCTGCTTTCGTGAGCCGCGCGATGAATGCGCGTCTTTCGGCATCTCCATAATAGACCTGTAGTAATTTTCTCGCTATGAGGTTGCTCTCCGGATACAATTCGTATAAGGCCTCCAGGTCGTCGTACTTCATGACCAGCAGCTCACAATTTTCCAGGGCCTGGATGTTTTCGCTGGAAGGACTCCGCTGGTTGAGGCCAAAAATAGAAGAGACCAGCTGATCCTCTACATTGATCCAGGTGGTGATGTCCTTGGGGCCTTCCCGGGTATAGCCGCGGATAGCCCCTTTTACGATGAAATAGACGTGCTCGCAGGTGGCGCCTTCCTTCAGCATTAGCTTTCTTTTCCGTACAGTGCTGTTTGAGATATGCTCTTTCAGGTAGGTTTCGATCCCTGAGCTCAATGGATGAAACTGGCGCAATACAGTAAGGAGGGGCGTTATGTCGGGAGCATGCGGATGCTGCTGACCCGACCCTGGAGGTTCAGGTTGTTTCATGGTTTGTGGTGGGGTTTTAGGTAAAACAAATATACCTAAACCGCCAAGCTTTGCTAATCTATTTTATAGCCCTTCTCGGCTTCTTAACAGCCTCTTTCGGCATTTTTGCCTTAGCCGGCCGGTTATAATAGGCGCACACCTTGTTCATCAGGCAGCGTTCGCATTCGGGCTTGGGCCTGCAGATCTCCCTGCCTAGAAAGGACATGGCCATCCCCGCATCCCACTCTTCTCTGGGCAGGACCTTCATAAGCCGCTCTTCTATTTTCTTGGGGTCTTCTTCCTTCACGATGCCCAGTCGGGGCGCGACCCGCACTACGTGGAGGTCTACGATGACCCCCTCGGCCTTCTTGCCAGCCTCGCGCAGGATCACATTCGCCGTTTTCCGCCCGATCCCCGGCAGCTCGACAAGCGCCTCCAGGTTGAGGGGAATGCCCTGGTCGGATTTCACTTTTTGCGCCATCGCCACCAGCCAGGAAGCCTTGTTGGCAAAATTGCGGATGCCGGCCAGGTAAGGAAATAGCAGCTGCGGATCGGCCTTGCTAAGCGCCTGCATATCGGGGAAATCGGAAAAGAGACGCGGCGCGATCTTATTGACGGCCGCATCTGTGGATTGTGCGGCGAGGACTACCATGACCGCCAGCTCGTAGACATTGCCATATTCCAGCGGGAATTTCGTGTTCTTATACTTTTTTATCAGCGGGCGCATCGCCTCGGGCCAGTTAACCTTCGTAGTAGCCATATAACTTTATTTGACTATGAAGATACTAACCGTTCAGCACTCTGGAGCCCGACAAATATCGCTTCGAAGGGTAGTAGATAAAAAAGCAGGTCCCATTCTTCAGGACAGGGATGATAGCCGAAGCCATCTCTTCCGGGATAGCAGGGCAGCCAAAGGTCGTCCCCATCAATCCATACTTATGAAGAATGCGTTCGCTCACATAGTTGGCGCCATGGATCACGATGTTGCGCGCGTTGGCCATGTCGTTGATGCCTTTTTCTATCCCGTCGATCCGCAGGGAAAGGCCGTTGCAGCCTTTGTAAGCATTGCGGGTGACGTAGAAGCCCAGACTGCTCTTGTACGATTCGGGCCTGTTGGAAAAAGAATTCGCATACTCTCGGCCGGACCGCATGCCATGCGCCACGTATGTTCTATAGAGCAGCCTTTTGTTCTGCACGTCTATGACATACATTCGCTTGAAGCTGGAGGGCTGGCTGAAATCACAAACAGACAGGACATCCGTCTTTTGCAGAACATGCCTCTTGAGCAGTCGGTGATATCCGCGTAAAGCATATTCCAATGCTTTTTCGTTCAGCCCGGAATCTTTCAGCTGCATCTGGCTGTACATGTCGTCGGCTTCCAGAGCGACCATCCGCCATTCGGCTCTCCTGCTGGCCAGGGAGCTGATAAAATGATTGCCGGGATTTTTCTTTTTAGCCTCCGCCAGTATCGGCAGCAGGACAATAGAGAGGGATAGACAGAAAAACTTACCAATGGAAACAGGTAATGTTTTCATAAGGGGAAAATTTGCGCGTGTTACGGATTAGGAACTTTACAGGAAGTTCATGGCCATTGGAAGTGGAGGCGATTGCAAAGGATAGAAGAAATAGCTGGGAGGAGTTGGAATTTAGTGTGGTGGTGTTCCAGGGAGATTGGGTACTGCAGAACAAAAGTAATAGGCAATTTCAACATATGCAAGTATGGGCGCGGGTTTTCAGTCGCGAATAAGAGTATTTACATAAGCTTATATACTCATGCAATTGATATTCAGTGCTCTTAAGCTAATTGACTCGAGCTGGCTTGTATCAATCACCTGTTATAGCTAACTTTCGTGGACATTATTCTATGGACCAACAACTAAAAAGTATAGGGCGCAAACTATCGGCGTTAAACCAACGGGATCCGCGTTGTAGCTTATTCGGCGCTAGAAAACATCGATATCGATTGAAGGCTACGATCACAGAAAGTGACGTGCAGGCATTCGAAGCCAGGCATTCTATTCAATTGCCTCCGGGCTACCGGCAGTTCATCTTACAGATCGGAAATGGGGGTGCCGGGCCCTACTATGGACTCGAATCGCTTACCGATGAATCATATCTTGGCCCGGATGAAAGCCTGCTTCGTGTCGCGGAATTCGGTTGCGGCGTATGGATGAACCTGGTCGTAAGCGGAGACGAATATGGGAATATCTGGGTAGACGACCGTTGCAACGATGCAGGCCTCTATCCTGACACGTATTTTGGGAATGAGGAGCGACTGGATTTTTTATCCTGGTACCAGCTGTGGCTGGATACGTCATTGGCGGAAGCGCCTGATAAAACGCCGGTCCCGGCCGATGATCCCGGTATCCAAGATGATTCAGACGGGCGGGTCAGGGACCTGCATGCAGAAGCAGTGCAACTGTTGACGGAGAAGCATACCGATAAGTTTATTATCGACGCCCTCATGAAAAAAGGCATCTTGGAATATTATGCAGAAATGATCCTGGAAAATGCTAAACACGACAAGTCGGACAATAACGAATTCTACAAGCATTTGTTTGGGGGGACCTTTGTCTTCATGGCTGCCGCCATAATGACTTTTGGGACCTACTCCGTTGCGGTCCCGGGCGGGATATATTTTATCTTCTGGGGATTGATGGTCTCCGGCATCATTATGATCATCCGCGCCTTCCTGTTTTTCAGAAAGTAAAAAAAGGTCGCGCCCGGCGACCTTTTAAATTATTGATTCTCAGTGGACCCTGCTGGGCTCGAACCAGCGACCCATTGATTATGAGTCAATTGCTCTAACCGACTGAGCTAAGGGTCCTGCCTTTTCCGGCGCTGCGAAAATAGCAAAATTTGGCATTACCCGGAAATAAACCAACGTATCAGCAAGCTGCGCAGCATTTTAGTAAAACAAACTGTCACTTCTATGAAATCAGTATTTTCGCATAATATTGCCTTTGGTTGCCATTATGATAACTGCCGAGCAAATTCAATATTTACAGCAGCGGATCGCCCATTTCGACGACCAGCAGGCCTATAAGCTCCTGTTCACGGCGCTTTATCCCTACCTCTATCCCTTCGCAAAAGCGCTCGTCAAGGCGAAAGAGCCCGCCGAAGAAATTGTATCCGACGTCTTCATAAAGGTTTGGGAAAAGCGAAAGGAGCTGGAGAAGATCGACAACCTCAAGCTCTATCTCTATGTGGCCACCCGCCATATCGCCCTTAATTACCTGGACAAGCAAAAACGCAAGCCCACCAATCCCATCGATTATTTCCAGCACTCGGAATTCATCAGCGTACACCTGGACCCGGAACAGTTGCTCATCACCGCAGATATGATGGCACTATTACGGAAGGCTATCGATCAGCTTCCGCCAAAATGCAAGGTCATCTTTAAACTCGTGAAGGAAGATGGCCTAAAATACCGGGAGGTAGCGGAGATCTTAGGCATCTCGGTAAAAACCGTGGAAAACCAGCTCGCCATCGCCCTCCATAAGCTCGGAAATGCGGTCGACTTCGATATAAAGAAGACGCTTCCTACGCCTGTTAAATCGTTTTAGTGCCACATTCTTAAAATTTTCTTAAAAATCTTTTGGGGGTTTTTCCCTATTCGCCTGTCCGGATAGATAAGTAACCGGAGCAATGGGTCAAGAACAAAAAGAATATACCTGGCAATTGGTCGCAAAGATGCTTGCAGGCGAAGCCTCTGAACAGGAGCTCGATGAGCTCCGTCAGTTGTTGCGCAGCAACCCCGATCTGCATTATCCCTTGCAGACAATCGCCGGCCTCTGGAGCCAATCGGGGCCCGCAGAGCAAAAACAAGCGGAAGAGGCTTTCTCGCGCCACCTGGATCGCATGGCATCCTTATCCATCGATTATGACACTACCAACCCCGATGCGACCGAAGCCCCAAGACGCCGAAGCCCACGCCGCCTGCTCGTCGCCGCCGCAGCCGTCGCCATCCTCACCATAAGCGGCTTTATCCTTTACCGCCCGCAGCCGGACAAAAAGGCCGTCATTGCACAGGCCGCGACGCAGACAAACGAAGTGACGACCCGCAATGGCTCCCGCACCAGCCTCTATCTTCCCGACGGAACCCGCGTCTGGCTCAATGCCGCCAGCCACATTGTTTATAATAAGGATTTTGGCAAAACGGACCGGGAGGTCAATCTCTCCGGCGAAGCCTTCTTCGACGTCGCCCACGACCCCGCTAAACCATTCGTCATCCATGCCGCACGCATAGACATCAAAGTGCTGGGGACAAGCTTCAACGTAAAATCCTACCCTGCGGACAAGACTACGGAGACCGTCCTCATCCGAGGCAGCATCGAAGTGGCGATCAGGAACAGGACAAACAAAAAGATCATCCTCAAGCCCAACGAAAAGCTCGTCATAGACAACGACGATAGCGCTACGCTCCGGCGGCATATCGCAACCCACCTGGCCACCAGTCCCGCAGAACACTCGCCGGTCACCATTCTCAGGCCTACCTATGAGCATACGACGGGAACGATGGTGGAAACCTCCTGGGTCGACAATAAGCTGATCTTCCAGGACATGCGGTTCGGCAATCTGGCCAAAGACATGGAGCGGTGGTATGGTGTCTCCATCGCCTTTGCGAGGCCCGAGCTGGAGCAGCTGCAATTCACCGGCAGCTTTCAGCAGGAGACGATCCGGCAGGCGCTGGACGCCCTCAGGCTGACGGCAACCTTCAACTATACAATTTCAGGAAACCAAATCAACATTTATGAAAAATAAAATCAATGTGTAAAAAAGGCTAAAAAAAACGGGAAATGCGCTAACAGTTCCCGCGAGGTTATCAGAGAAACAAGCGTAAACCAGTGATGCGGAGCGCCAGTTTCATATTTATAACAACCCACAATTCTAAAGTATGAAAAAAATCCTAACGATGGGGGGCGTGAGCCCTCATGCCGTAAAAAAAGTTCTTTTAATTATGAAGTTAACCTTTCTGCTGGTATTTGTAGCCGCGCTACAGGTATCGGCCCATGTCAGCGGGCAGGGTAAGGTCTCACTCAAACTGAACGAGGTAGAAATAACAAAAGCACTGAATTCGATCGAAAAACAAGGCACCTACCGGTTTCTTTACAATAGCCGCCTTGCCTCCATCAATCGAAAGATCAGCATAGACGTCAGCAACTCTGAGATCAAAGATGTCATGGACCATCTCCTGGCGGGCACGCAACTGACATATAAAATGCTGGAAAACAACCTGATCGTAGTTCTGGCCGCAGATCTGGCGCAACAGGATATCAAGATCACCGGAAAGATCACCGGGGAGAACGGCGAAGGTCTGGCCAATGTATCCGTGATCGTCAAGGGCTCGGACCGGGGGACGACCACCGACTTCACCGGGACCTTCACCCTGCTGGTGCCGCAAAATGCCACCCTTACGATATCTTATATCGGCTATAGCTCGCAAGAGATAGCGGTGAACAGCCAGTCGGTCATCAATATAAAGCTGGCCCGCTCCGCCCTGCAGATGGATCAGGTCGTGGTCGTAGGCTACGGCACCCAGCGTAAGATCGACGTCACCGGCGCCGTCGGCCAGGTTAAAGGAGACGAGCTAGCCAAGCAGGCTTCTCCCAACCCCATCAGCGGATTACAGGGCAAGGTAGCAGGCGTTCAGATTACCAATGTCGGTACGCCAGGCTCCTCGCCCACTATTCAAATCCGCGGCCTGGGAACATATTCTTCCAACGCCAGCCCCCTCTATGTCGTCGATGGCGTCTGGGTTAACGATGCCAGTTTCTTAAATTCCGCCGATATCGATAATATCAGTATCCTGAAAGATGCTTCCAGCTCGGCTATCTACGGCGTAAAAGGCGCCAATGGGGTCGTGCTGATCACCACTAAAAAAGGCAAGGGAAAAGCTGTGGTCTCCTACAATGGTACAGTCG
>JAMFRX010000791.1 GCA_026224995.1 Puia dinghuensis | reverse complement strand
GGGCATTCGAATGCGGCGCTCCTGCGTTTGTGCGCCGGTGTTCAGCTTCAGTCAGGCAACGATAGACGGGGGGAAGAGCTGCTGGACCTTGTCCGGGAAAAATATGGCTTTTCCACAGACGACTACCTTAATCTTGGTTACTGTAAGATCATGCAAGGCCGCTACAGGGATGCGATCGAGTGCAACAAGAAGGTGGTGGAAAAGCATTTCAACCATTTTCTTGCAATGAATAATATTGCGTATTCGTTGATCGCGCTGGACAGGTCTTCCGAGGCATTAAATTACCTGGAAAGGGGCATCTTCCTATCGCCAACGTTTGCGCATCTCTATTGCAATCGGGGATGGGCGAGAATGATGCTTGGTGAATGGGAGGAGGGGTTGGCCGATGTACAACATGCCTTGCAGTTGGATGATACCCTGGCGGATGGCTACCGCAATCTGGGCATTTATTCGCTGGAAAAAGGCCGGCTAGAGGAGGCGCGAGATTATCTGATCAAGGCCAAGGCCATGGACAGCCGGGTTCAGTTTGTCGACAAATATCTTATCGAATCCGAGAGGAGACTGAGGAACCAGGAATAGAGGATTATCGTACCTTTAGGCGCTACCAACCGGGTCATCGCTCTCCGTTCTACGGGGGGAGGAAAGTCCGGACAGCGCAGGGCAATGCACCGGTTAAGAGCCGGGGGGCGCGAAAGCGTTCACAGAGAGTGCCACAGAAAATAACTGCCTCGTTCATCCGCCGTCGGCGGAGGTATGGGGTGAGGATGAAAATGTGGGGTAAGAGCCCACGGCGCCGGCGGGCAACTGCCGGGGCGGGTAAACCTTGCATGCTGAAATGCCACGTATACCGGTGTTCGAGGGCGGCTCGCCCGATGCTCCCGCAAGGGGGCTACGCCGGAGGGTAGGCAGCTAGATCCCTGCAGCAATGCAGGGGCCAGATAAATGATGGCCACCCGCGGCAACGCGGGAACAGGATCCGGCTTACAGGTTGGTAGTTTTTTTTAATGCTCGCAAACTATTATAGAACGGCTATCCGGCATCTCGCCCGGAGCCGGTTGCACACGATCATCAATGTCATCGGCCTGTCTGCCGGCATCGCTTTTACGCTGCTGATTGCGGCATATTGCTATAGCGAGCTGCGGGTGAACCGGGAGCTGCGGCATGCAGACCGGCAGTATATCCTATCCAGCGACTGGAAGGACCCCAATATGGGTTATCCGCTGGCTACGCTGGGTCCGCTTGCCCGGGCCTTGAAGGAGAACTATCCCGGCCTTGTAGCGAACTACTACCGGTTCGATGGCGTTTGGGCCGTCGTCTCCGTGGGCAACAGGCCTTTCCGCGAAGGCCTTCAGCTGGGGGACAGCACCCTGCTGACCATGTATGGCTTCCCGCTTGTTCACGGCGACCCACATACGGCGCTGAGCGGCCCCTCGGACGCGGTGATCACGGAGGAGAAGGCGCGCAAGCTCTTCGGGACAACCGATGTGGTAGGCCGCAGCCTGAATATCGACAACTTCAGCGGCGAGAAGCGGGCGTTCCGGATCACGGGGGTGATGAAGGAGCCGGCGAGGAATTCCGTAACCCGGCTGAGCGCCAGCAATGAGAATGGGATCTTCGTCGGTTTGCCGGCGCTGGCCTGGTTTGGGCGCAACATGGACTGGTCCAATCCGCACATTGCGGGCTATATAGAGCTTCAGCCCGGCGTTCGTCCCGAGGCATTGCAGGAGCCTATTGAACATCTGATAAAGGGGAATGCCGATCCTATCGTCGCAGCCAACCTGCGGGCGGTGCTGCAGCGGCTGCCAGCCTACTATCTTTCCAGCGATGGCGGCGCGGTGCAGAAAATGCTCTATACACTCTCTTTTATCGCCGTGTTCATTCTGGGCATGGCCGTCATCAACTTCATCAACCTGAGCGTAAGCCGGAGCACGCTGCGGCTGAAAGAGATCGGCATCCGCCGGGTTCTCGGCGGGCTGCGGCGGCAGGTGCGGATGCTGTTCCTGGCTGAGAGCGTTCTGCTGGCCCTGGCCTCCACCTTCGTGGCGCTGGCGGCCTATCCCTTGCTTTCGCCGCTTTTTTCGGCCATCCTTGGCCGGGAGATGCCTGCTTTGTGGACGCTGCCGCTAGCTGCCTGGGCGCTGATCCTGCTGCTGGCGTTGCTCACCGGGGTGCTGGCGGGGCTTTATCCCGCCATCCAGCTTTCGTCCCTGCCGGCGGTGGACTCGCTGAAGGGCAGGCTGGCAACGGTGAAAGAGAACAGGGTGCTGCGGAAGGGGCTCATAGGATTGCAGTTCGGTACCGCGATGATCGTCTTCGCGGGTGCGTTGATCGTGTCGCAGCAGATCCGGCTTTTCTTCGGCGACAAGCTGGGCTACAACAAGGAATATATCGTCAACTCGCAGCTGCCCAGGGACTGGTCACGGCAGGGAGTGCAGCATATGATGGGCATCCGGGATATTTTCGCCCGCATGCCTGATGTCAAAGACGTCACGCTTTCCTTCGAGGTACCAGACGGGATGAATAGCGGAAGTCTGCCCGTCTTCCGGCAGGACGATACCGTCCGGTCCGTGGTGGCTCAGGCGCTGGTCACGGATGCGCACTATGCCGCTACCTATCAGATACCGTTGGCGGCGGGTGTCTTCTTTCATGGGGCAGGGGAGAGTAGTGTCCGGGATTCTATGCGGGTGGTCCTCAACGAAACGGCGGCGAAGGCGTTGGGCTGGAAGGATGCCGCGTCGGCGGTGGGTCAGCGGTTACACTTGTATGGGGCTGCCAACCCGCCGGTGACCGTCAGCGGTGTGGTCAGAGACTTTCATTTCGACGGCATGGGGAGCGCCATCCAGCCGGAGCTCTTCGGCTCGGTGGAAGGAATGGGGACTTACAGATATCTTTCCTTCAAGCTCAGGCCGGGCAATATCGGCGCCACCCTGGCTGCATTGCAAAAACAATGGTCGGCGTTGATGCCTGAGGGACCTTTTGAGTTCCAGTTCATGGACCAGCGGCTGCAGTCGATCTATGATGGGGAGCTGCGGCTGCGCAAGGCAGCGTCGACGGCTACGGTCCTGGCCATCCTGATCGTCTTGCTGGGGGTGGTTGGATTGGTGTCCAACAGCGTGCGGCGGCGGACCAGGGAGATCGCGATCCGGAAAGTCATCGGCGCCGGTGTACCCGGTATCATCCATCTTTTCCTGGGCGAATATCTTCCCGTGCTGTTAGTGGCGGGAGTAACCGCCAGCGGGCCGGCCTGGTGGATCATGCAGCGCTGGCTCGATAGCTATGCGACCAGGATTACGATCACGCCCTGGCCTTTTGTGATCGCGTTAGGCTGTCTGGCGCTGGTGATGATCGTGCTGATCGCCGCCCAGACGCTGCAGGCAGCGCTGGCCAATCCGGTGAAAAGCCTGAAAGTGGAGTGAAAGCGGACAGGTTTTTGGCGAAAATGAACAGGCGGGCTGGGGGTTAACGGCGTTCATTACTGGTTGTCAAGGCCTTGCAGAATTGGCATCCTTTTTCGTACGAGCAGGGAACCAATCTCCCTTCTATGCTCGCCAACTACTACAAGACGGCTGTCCGCAGTATCGCCCGCAGCCGGTTCCATGCGATCCTGAATATCACCGGTCTTTCTACGGGTATCGCCTTTACCCTCCTGATAGCTGCTTACTGCTGGAGCGAAAAGCGGGTGAACCATCAGCTGCGAAATGCAGACCGGCAATATTTTCTTGCCAGCGTCTGGAAGGACCCGAACCTGGGCAATGCCATCACGACCGCGGGGCAGCTGGCCCCTGCGCTGAAAGAAAATTATCCATCGCTGGTCGCCAACTATTATCGGTGGGATGGCATCACCTCGGCCGTTTCGGTTGGCGACGAACATTTCCGGGAGAGCATACAGCTGGGGGACAGCACCTTGCTGGAGATGTATGGCTTTCCCCTACTGTATGGCGATGCCAAAACCGCGTTAAATGCGCCTTTTTCGGTAGTCATCACGGATGAGAAGGCTATGAAATATTTTGGCCGAACAGATGTGGTCGGGCAGAACCTTACGATCGACAACTTCTCGGGCTCGAAACAGGATTTCCGGATAACGGGCGTGTTGCAGAAGCCGGACCGCAACTCCGTTACTTTCCTGAATGACATGAATAACAGCGGCATCTTTGTGCCGACGGCCAACCTGCCTTATTTCGGCCGGAACATGGCTTGGCTGAATACCAATATCGCCAGCTATGTGGAGCTGCAGCCGGGTGTGAAGCCGGAAGCGCTACAGGAGCCGATAGCGCATTTGTTAAAGGCCAATACCAGCCCCTTCATTCATGCGAACCTGCACGTGAACCCGGTGCTGCTTACGGACTATTACCTGGATGCCGGCGGCGGTACGGTGCGGAGGATGATCTATACCCTTGCTTTCGTTGGGGTTTTTATCCTGGGCATGGCCATCATCAACTTTATCAATCTTTCGGTGAGCCGCAGCAGCTCGAGAATGCGGGAGATCGGTATCCGTAAGGTACTCGGCGGCCTGCGGCGGCAGCTGCGGGCGCAGTTCCTCACCGAGAGCATCCTGCTGTCTTTTATTTCGACGGCCCTGGCGCTGTTGCTTTATGCCCTGGCGAGGCCATTGTTTGCCGGGATAATGGGCAGTGCGATCCCAAGCCTAAGTTCGCTGCCGGCGATGGCCTGGGGTCTGATCCTGTTCTTTGCTTTGTTCGTCGGCTGGCTGGCGGGGCTTTATCCTGCAACGCTGCTCAGCGCGCTGTCTTCTGTGGATGCGCTGAAGAGCAAAGCGGGGACGGTGCAGGAGAAGGTGGCGCTGCGCAAAGGCCTGGTGGGGTTCCAATTCGCCACGGCGACCGTGGTGTTCGTAGGGGCCATTATCGTCTCGCAGCAGATCGGTCTTTTCTTCAGCGATCGACTGGGTTATAACAAGGACTTCGTCGTCAGTGCGCAATTGCCGCGGGACTGGTCGCGGGCGGGCGTAAGCCGGATGTCGGCGATCCGCGATGCATTTGCCCGGATGCCGGAACTAAAGGACGCTACACTCACCTGGAATATC
>JAMFRX010000790.1 GCA_026224995.1 Puia dinghuensis | reverse complement strand
TGGCCGCCGCCAGCGCCGCCAGCCCAAAGAGACCCAGGGCAGCAAGGAAGATGCTCAGACCGCCGGCAAAGGCGATGATATTCCCCCACCGCATCTCGGATCGGTAGAACCGGTCCAGCTCCTCGTCCAGAAAGCTATAGCGCATAGGCACATCCGGCGCGAAGCCTTTCCAGGCATCGCCGATGGCCGCAAGCGTCGGCGTTGGATCGCCGCCGCGTAAATGAATGAAATAGCAAGCCGGATCGATATGGGCGGGCACATAGAACAGCTGCGGCCGCACCAGCCTGTTGAGCCGCTCGAAGTTGAAGTCCCGGGCGACGCCGATGATGGTCTTGTAATGTACTGGCCCCCGCTTTCCCCCGCCCTGCTTCAGCTGCATGCCGATGGCTTGCTGCGGACTCATCCCCAGGGCATTTTTCACCAGCGTCTCGTTGACGATGACATTGCCTACAGTATCTCCGGTGATGGCCGGGTCGAAGTCGCGGCCCGCGACAAGGCGCATGCCCATCACCGGTAAAAAGCCGTAGTCTACAGGATATTCTATGACCCCGGTCTTCATCCCGTTGATCTCATAGCCGCCACCCATCTGGCCCTGCCCCTCGCCCAGCCCGATCTCGGCCGCCGTGATCCCCAACACGGCCTTGTCCGAAGCCAGTGCCTGCCGCAGCAGCGGGTAATCCTTCGCCGCGTCGGCATCCCTTGTATATACAACGATAGTATTTTCCTTTATCAGGCCCAGGTCCTTCCCCCGCATGAAGCTCACCTGCCGCAGGATGATCACCGTCCCGATGATGAGCCCTATGGACAGGACGAACTGCAGCGTCACCAGCCCGCGCGTAAAATAGTTGGAGCCGCCCAGCCGGATACGCGACTTCAGCACGTCCACCGGATCGAAGCCCGACAGCACCAGTGCCGGATAGCTGCCCGCGAGCAGCCCCACCAGCAAGGTAAGCCCGGCGAGCATCCAGGCCAGCTCCGGGTGCTGGCTAAAAGAGAACACCAGGTGCTTGTCCGAAAGTTCATTGAACCAGGGCAGCAGCACCAGCGCCAGCCCGATACCCAGGACGGTCGACACCACGCTGAGCACCACCGACTCCGTAAGGAACTGCCGGATAAGCTGCGGACGCCTGGCGCCCACGACCTTTCTGACCCCTACCTCGACGGCCCGCCCCGCGCTGCGCGCGATCGCCAGGGTGGTGAAGTTGATGGCCGCTATCAGCAGGATGCCCGAGGCAATGGCCAGCAGGATCCAGATATTCTTGGGGTCGGTGGTATTCCGTCCTTCGACGGCCGGATCTATATGTACCTGCAACAAAGGCTGCAGGCCGAAACGCGCGGCCATCTTTTTATCCCCGTGAAAATGTTCAGCCTCCTCGGGCATATGCCGCCAGCGGAACTGCAGCAGCCTATCCTGTTCTTTGGGCAGCAGGCTCCCGGGCCGCAGCAGCACATAGGTCTCATCCCCAAAGGTCTCATTCCAGTCATTCACCGCGTGCCGCCGTTCGGTGTCGGACTGAAAGAGATATTCATAGCTGCCCAGCATATCGAATTTGACGCTGGAGTTATTCGGCAGATCCGCGGCGACGCCACTCACCAAAAAAGGCTGATAGGCCGTATCGATCTTTACCTGCACCGTCTTGCCCACGGCATCCTCCGTTCCAAAGAGCTGTATGGCCTTGCTTCGCGTGACGACTACAGCATGCGGGTCCCTGAGCGCCTGCTGCGCATTGCCCGATAATAGCGGAAAGGAAAAGATAGAGAAGAAGCTCGTGTCGGCAAAGGACATGGACATCCGCATGGGCCCGTTGATGCTCCTGATGAGCTTTTGACTGGCGGCGCTGATGCGCACATAGGCTTCAACATCCGGGAAGTCCCTGCGCAAAGCCGGGCCAGGCGCCAGTCCAATCCCCGGATCGGCCTCCTGCTGGCCATCATCATGCACAAAGGTTTGATCGACCCTGTAGATACGCGCAGCCTTCTGATGGAACTTGTCATAGCCGAACTCGCTTACGGTAAACAGCAGGATGAGACTGAAGCAGGCCAGCCCCAGGGAAAGTCCGGAAACATTGATGATCGTCAGGACCTTTTGCCTGGCTAGGCTGCGGATCGCAATGCGGATATTGAGGCTGCGGATGGCGAAGCGGAATTTACTCCTATGCATGCAGTATGTTTTGCGGTTTTTGCAGCGAACACAATGCCAACGCCATAATCAATTTAAAACCAATTATTTGATCTCCGAACGATTTCGTAGAACTGTCCGATTGCGAACACTCGTTGTCCGGTGGCGAGCGGTTTAAGGTTGTTTCCAGGAAATTAAAAACGTTTCTGACCTTTGAAAAATATTTTTTCAATTCCCCTTTAAAATTAACTTAAAAGTGAATACCTTTGAATTGCAAATATGGGACGACGAGTCCTCCAAATGTACCTTTTACACGGTCCGCTGGGCGGATGCCAGGCTCAACGAAACGGATAAGTTCTTTGCGAAATACGAGGCCACCCCTGAGTTCAGGCCGGCCGCCAGGGAGCTGCTCAGCTTTGTGCTGGATAGCATCGGCGAAGATCATGGTGCCATCGATGCCTTGTTCAACCGGTTCGAGAACGAGGTGGTGGGCCTACCTAACAAGGGAAAGGTGACCATAGGGGAGATCGTCTTCCTGTACCCTCAGTTTCCCTTGCGGCTGTATGCGCTGCGGATTAACGACAGCCCCGACCTGGTCGTGTTGTTCAACGGTGGCGCCAAATCCGCCCGTACCAACCAGGCCAGCAAAGACCTCGTCGTCAAGTGGCGCGAGGCCTGCCTGTTCGCCCGGCGTATAGAAGAAGCGC
>JAMFRX010000789.1 GCA_026224995.1 Puia dinghuensis | reverse complement strand
TACCCTGCAGTTCATAAGCTGCCAGTACCCTATTGATCACTGCCAGCTCCTTGCGATATTCCTTCAATTTTCGGTACATGACCACCAGACGCGCGACAGCCTCCCGGTCACCAGGGTGGTCGTCCACAACCTTCTGATAGGCCGCGGCCGCTTCCTGGAACTTACCGGCTTCCTCTAATCGCTTTCCTTCGGAAAGCATTTCCCGAGCTGTCGCTTTCATTCATTGGCTGATTGAATTTTACTTCCTTGTTCTTGAGTAAACGTTGCAACCTCAAAGTGATGCGGAAGCCACTGGGCAATATATTCCGCCACCTCTTCCCATCCCCGTTGCCCGCAAATAAAATGACCCCGCCCCACGAAGCTCTTAAAATCCGTTATGCTGGTTTCATCGGTATACGCGCCTCTGTTTTTCTCGTTCAAGGAGGCCGGAATGATCTGATCGTCTACACCGCCGATAAATAACAACGGCACGTGCGGGAGGTCCAGGTCGATCTTCCCATGTTCACCCATGCAGTCGCGTAATATATTCCGGCTGTCATGCGTGGCCGTATCTTCAAAAGCGAGCCGTGTCTCTGCCATGCTCATCGTATTACAGAAAGAGCTATGAAAACTTTCCAGATCTGTAAAGAACGGTTCGTTGCCCTTGAAGGGGTTGGCTATTAACGCGCTGTTCTTCATAAATCCCCAATCGAATGCCAACATCGCATTTGGCGCTACCGAATCGATTGCCACACCCACTTCAACCAGGTTTTTTGCCGCCAGCAATTGTACGATCAGCCCACCCACCGAATGCCCGATCACTATGGGCCTTTCGGGCTGTTCAAGCACGATCGCTTCCATTTTATCGACGATGGTCTGTAGATTCAGATCGCCTAATCCCGGTGGCGTGCTATTCCGGAGCTGGGTGGGAGTTCCTTCATGCAGTGGCCAGGCTGGCGCGATGCAGGTATAGCCCCTATGGGTAAAATAAAGTACCCATTTTTCCCAGCTTTTAGGGTTCTGGAACATGCCGTGAATGAAAATGATGGTCTTGCTCATGATATTCCTTTTTCAAATATGAGCATCATTTAGCATACCAAGGGTATTGTTGGGTAATATGTGCCGCGCCCCGGGAATGCTCCATGATGGGTCCTTCCATCGCCGCGGTCCCTGGCATAATTTTCCCTTATCTGCTATACAAAAAACTTCATTTTATGCCTACTCAAGATCAACAATCACCAAAAGCCGCATTGAATTCCAAATTGAGGGAATTTTTTCTCGATCAGCTCCGCGATATTTATTGGGCCGAGCAAAAACTGGTCAAAACATTACCCAAACTTTCCGAAGCCGCACATTCCGATGACCTGCGCGCCGCCTTCGACAGCCATCTGATAGAAACCGAGGGTCATGTATCCCGCCTGGAGCAGGTATTTACTCTTTTAGGCGAAAAAGCCAAGGCAGTCGAATGCCCGGCTTTAAAAGGTATTGCCGAGGAAGGCGAAGACATCATCGACGAGACAGAAGACAACACCGCACAGCGCGATGTCGGCCTGATCTTCGCAGGTCAAAAAGCCGAGCACTATGAGATCGCTACTTACGGTTCCCTGAAGCAGCTAGCCAAGGACATGGACCAGACCGAGATCGCAGATCTGCTGAACCAAACGCTGACCGAAGAAAAAGCCGCCAACGACAAGCTCACTGAACTGGCTACCAGCGGCATCAACCGCGAAGCCGCAGCGGAGATCGCCGACTGACCGCGAAGCCGGCGCTGCTCCGTAGCGCCGGCTTTCCCAATAGAAATTCGTAGCATGGAAGAATTCAAGGCCACCGCCAGCAGTTTCGATAACCCCTTAACAGCGTAGGCTCAAGCCGGCACTTTCCGCGCTTTTTCCCGCTCCCAAAACCGATGCATCTTTATAGCCGCAATAAACTGCGCCGCCAAGGTCTTATTATCCCGGCCGATAGCCACTCCCTCCTGCAGCATAGCCGTATCACTATCAGAAACCCGCTTGTGAAAATAAGTAGCCCTGAATAGCTGCATGGCGCCCTCGTCCGCGGCAATCGCCTTGCAATGCTTATACGCCTCATTTAGGAAGTGTACCGCATCCGCCGTCGCAGCCAGCGTCGCCACACTATTCGTCCCACCAGGGACATACACGGCGTCATAAAGGACCGAGGCCGCCGTCAGAAATGATTTGTCCACCGGCAGCGCCGAGCCGTCAGCTGCAGTCACCGGCCCAAGCCGCGGAGCGATCAGCTCCACTACCGCCCCTTCGGCAAGCAGCGCCTTTTGCATGGATCTCACCGCCCCACCATCTACCCCATCAGCCACAAGAATAGCTATCTTCCTTGTCAGGATAGAGTTCTTAACCGTACCCGCCATACTCAGGGCCGGCGACAGATCCAGGCTGCTTTTCGTCTTTACAGGCTGATAGGCCTGAACGTCCGCATCCGCGGGCATGCTGTGATTGATGGGCTGCTCCGGTTCGAGCACATTCAGGCCAAGGGCATAGGCGACTTCATGCGCCAGCCCCTTGTCTATCCGCGATAGGATACCGACCATCCGCTGCCGTATGGCTTCGGTCTCGACCTTGCCGAGCTCAAAACGCAGCGCATCTACGATATGGTCTTTCTCCGGTTGAGACATGCTATTGAAGAATAACGTCGCCTGGCTAAAATGATCGAAAAAGCTCCGGCTCCGTTCCCGGATCTTGCGCGAGTCGATGCGTTCCGCATAAGAGCTGAATCCCCCTTCCGCCGCCTTTGCCTGGAAGGGACAGCCGCCACCCAGGGAGTTGGGGCTATAGCTGGTGTTTCCTTTATCGATGGTCTGCCGCATATGGCCGTCCCGCTGATTGTTATGCACCGGTACTACGGGACGATTAATAGGGATCTCATGGAAATTGGGGCCGCCGAGCCGCGAGATTTGCGTATCGACGTAGGAGTGGATGCGTCCGGCCAGCAGCGGGTCGTTGGTGAAGTCGATGCCCGGAACGATGTGCGCGACGCAAAAGGCGACCTGCTCAGTCTCGGCGAAAAAATTGTCCGGGTTGCGGTTCAGGGTCATATTGCCGACGATCTGCACCGGCACCAGTTCTTCCGGGATCAGCTTGGTCGGGTCGAGCACATCGAAGCTGAAGGCCTCGGCCTGCGCCTCGGTGAACACCTGCAGGCCCTGCTCCCATTCCGGATAGGCACCGGCTTCGATCGCCTCCCACAAATCGCGGCGGTGAAAGTCGGCGTCCGCGC
>JAMFRX010000788.1 GCA_026224995.1 Puia dinghuensis | reverse complement strand
CCTCGATATCAGCAATGGCGGCATCGATTCGATCGATCGGCTGGAAGACCCGATAAAAGTCCACTATGATTTTGCATTCAAGCAGACCGCCGGTGCTTCGGTCCTTTATTTCAACCCCCTAATGGGCGATGACTGGCGGGAGAACCCTTTCCAGGCGGCCGTGCGAAAATATCCGGTCGAGATGCCTTATGTGATGGACAGGACCTATGTTTTTTCTATGGAAATACCTCAGGGCTATACCGTAGACGAGCTCCCTAAATCGGCCAAAGTGGCCCTCAACGGCGACCAGGGCTATTTCGAATACCTGGTGGCTCAAAGTGCCGGGCAGATCCAGCTGCGTTGCAAGCTAAAGCTCAACAAGGCCTGGTTCCCGGCGGAAGATTATGCCACCCTGCGGGACTTCTTCGCCTATGTCGTGAAGAAAGAGAACGAGCAGATCGTTCTGAAGAAGCAATAGCCAACTGTTAACTCCTATAAACCTAACTGACCATGACCATTCAAAACCGATCACTCCTCGCAGGCCTCTGCCTGCTGGTATTCACTGCTTCCCGCGCGCAGGACAAGCTGCCTGTAAAATTCGGAAAGGTGACCCCCGAAGACTTCAATGTCAAAGTCACCGGAGCGGATAGCGCCGCAGAGGCGATCATCATCGCCGACTATGGCATAAGCACTTTCGAAGGCAGTACCAAGGGCTGGTTCGATCTTACCTTTAAGCATTCCTGCCGGATAAAGATCTTAAAACGGACGGCCTTCGGTGCAGCCACTGTCACTATACCGCTGTACGTTCAGGGTAATGAAACCGAAAAAGTTCAAAGTCTGCGGGCCTCGACCTATAATCTCGAGAATGGAAAGGTCGTAGAGACCCGCTTGGATGACAAGTCCATTTTTACCGACAAGCTGAGTAGGAACATCATAGAAAAGAAATTTACTTTCCCTGCACTGAAAGAAGGAGCTATCATTGAATATACCTATACCCAGACGTCGCCCTTCCTGTTCAATCTCCAACCCTGGACCTTTCAGCGGGAGTACCCCTGTCTATGGAGCGAATACCAGGTAGACATGCCGGATTTCTTTCGCTATGTCACCATCAGCCATGGCTATGTGCCATTCAGTGTCAATACGTCCAATAGCAGAAATGTCACTTTCAATTTGACGTTTCCGGGAGGAGCGGATAAGGACGACCATGAATCGTTCGAGGACAATGTCGTTACGCATCGCTGGGTGATACGAAATGTGCCGGCGCTAAAGGAAGAACCGTTTACTACTACCGTAGAGAACTATATGGCGAGGATGGAATTCCAGCTTTCCCGTTATGAATTCCCCCGTTCTATTCCCAAGGATGTCATGGGTAACTGGGTCAGTGTGAGCGAGGGGCTGCTCAAGGAGGATGATTTTGGCGCCGACCTGGACCGTAGCAACAGCTGGCTGGATGACGAACTGAACCCGGTTTTGCAAGGGGCGAAGAACGACCGTGAAAAAGCGAAAAGGATCTATGCGTTCGTCCGGGATAAGTTCAGCTGCACTTCTCATGGCAGCCTGTACGCGTATGATCCGATAAAAACGGTATTCAAGAACCGGCATGGCAACGAAGCCGAGATCAACCTGCTGCTGACGGCTATGCTGCGCCATGCGAAGATCACGGCAGACCCCGTTATCCTGAGCACGAGGGGCCATGGGTTCACCAATGAGATCTATCCGCTGCTGAGCCGGTTCAATTATGTGATCAGCTGCGTCACCATCGACGCTTCCAGATATTACCTGGATGCCAGCGAGCCCTGGCTGGGCTTCGCCAGACTGCCGGAAAGGTGCTATAACGGTTATGCCCGCGTGCTCAACAAGGACATGCCTTCGTATGTTATCCTGGATGCCGATTCCATGAAGGAAAACAAGATCACCCTGACCCTGATCACCAAAGATGGGAAAGGGGGATTGATCGGACACATACAATCCACACCCGGGTTCAATGAAGCCTGTGCCGTCAGGGAGAAGCTAAAATCGAGTGGAAAGGACGATTATTTCAAAACGGTGAAAGCCGGGTATACGGGCGAATATGCGGCCAGTGGATTCGAGATCGATAGCCTCCTGCGGCCGGACGACCCATTGGGCGTGGGCTACGATTTGCAGATCACCCCCGATCCCAATTCAGATCTTTTCTATTTTAATCCTATGCTTGGTGAGGGCTATAAGGAGAACCCTTTTATGTCGGCCGAAAGGCGATACCCGGTAGAGATGCCCTATGCGATGGACGAGACCTACACGATGACGATGGATATCCCGGACGGCTATGTGGTCGACGAGCTGCCCAAGCAGACCAAGGTCCTTTATAATGATGACGAAGGCTTTTTTGAATACCTGATAGTAAAGGGCGAAGACAATATCCAGTTCCGTTCGCGCATAAAGCTCAATAAGGCCAATTTCAAATCCGAGGATTACGCTTCGCTGCGTGATTTCTTTGGGTTCGTGGTAAAGAAGCAAAGCGAGCAGATCGTCTTCAAAAAGAAAAAATGAGCATGAAAAAAATACTTTATATCCTGTGGCTGATACCCTGTTGCCTGCGGGCGCAGAATTACAGTACGGCGCTGATACCGGATTCGCTGCGGAAGGGCGCCAGGGCCGTTATTCGGGAACAGGAAATTACTTTGGAGATCAAATCGCCGGGGAAAGCCATCCTTAAGAAACATCATGTCTATACCATTCTGAATTCCAATGGGGACGACCTGGCGGAATATGGTACAGGGTATAATAAGTTCCTTTCCATCAGCGAGATATCGGGTGTGCTGTACGACAGCCTGGGTAAAGTAATACGCAAGGCAAAGCGGAAGGATATGCAGGACCGGAGCTATGTCGACGAGATGAGCCTCGCAACGGATTACCGGGAGATCGAACATGATTTCTACTGCCAGATATATCCTTATACGGTGGATTACCAGCAAGAGGACGATCACAATGGGATCCTTAATTATCCGGACTGGTTGCCACTGGTCGAGCCCGGCATCTCCACCCAGCATACCAAGTATACCATCATCGCGCCGAAGGATTATGCCGTACGTTATTTGTTGCTCAATGGGGCCGCTCCGCCTGTGATCACCGAGGATAAGGACAGGAAGATCTATACCTGGGAGGCGAAGAACCTGCCCGCGCGTCATAGGGAAAGCAGCAGTCCGCGGTGGCGAGAACTGGTGCCCTATGTATTGATCGCGCCATCCGATTTCGAGATAGAGGGGTACAAGGGAAATCAATCCACCTGGATCGATTTCGGCAAATTTATCGCACAGCTGCGGGCGGG
>JAMFRX010000787.1 GCA_026224995.1 Puia dinghuensis | reverse complement strand
TTATCCTGTTGCCGGTATAGCGGATGCCCCTTACCCCGGCAATGGGTCCTGGGATATGCAGCATGTCCCGCACGTTCCGGACAATACCGTTCCGGATCGCCCGCCGCATCTGTTCGTCCGTAACCGGCTTTCCCGCCTCCGGATAATACAGCTGACCCCGGGGGGCCAGCACGCCACGGGCGAAACGCACTCTTTCCAGTTCGTAGGTAGATAAAGTGGTGGTCATTTCCATAATGGGATCGCTGATCAGGTATCTGTCGCCCTCTTTTCCGTATACGATGAGATTATGTGCATTGAAGTGAAACCGGTATTCCTTGGGGAAGTAGGGAAGGTAGTATACACCTACCTGGCAACCCACCACATGACCGGCATCCAGGGCCTCGTCAAGGAAGAGCTGCGCTTTCTCCCTGGACCGGAATTTCTTCCGGTGGACCGCGATGCCCATGGACTGGCAGGTGCGCTTAAAGATGAGGCCCGGCATGGTCCGGAAGGCGAAAGCGGGACCGTTATTGATCTTGAGCAGGGGGATATAGGTGAAAAATAAACCGGAACCGATGCCGAAAGCCAGGGGCTCCGTGATCCTGGTGACGCCGATCGTCCGGAGCAGGCTGGTGGTGACCCCATTTTCACAATGTGCGGCCTGGATATGTTCAAAGGGGAGCTTCATTCCTGGATCATGCTTTTCAGGTCGGTGAGAGAAACCTCGAAGACTTGCGCATAGCGCTGCAAGCGTCGGTCGGAAAGCCGCCGGAACACCGCAGGCCGCAGATGCCGCCTGACCTGCCAGCCCCAGAAGCCGGTATAGGCCGACACCACCTTGGTATCCATGAGCCTTAGCTCCATGAAATAGAGCAGCGGGCTCGCTTGTTTACGCAACACCTTCTGCTTCGCCTCCGCTACCCGGTCCGCGATGTCCTGCCAGGCCACATCCAGCGCGCTGGTCTTGACGTCCCAGCCCTGGCTTAGCTCCGTGGTATAGTTGCCCTCACCATCCGTGGCATAGCAGACCTCTTTGGTGATCCTGCCGAGGGCGCCCGGATCCTGGGGGATGTCCTCTTTTTTCATAATTATCTTTTAACACACCGTCATCATCGCATACATGTAGGAGAAGCGGGAGCTTTCGGGTACAAGACATAAGATCCTTTCCCCTTTTTTCAGGCGGCCGCTGTGAAATAGTTCATGGACCATCAGGTAGACCGATCCGGCCCCCACATTTCCCAGCGTCGTGAGGTTGACGAACCACTTCTCGTAAGGAATGGTAGCTCCATGCAGCGCTATCTGCTCGAATATCTTGGGTTTGAAGAATTCACTGGACATGTGCGGCAGGAAATAATCGATGTCGTCCGAGCTGAGCCCCTTCCTGTCGAAGATCTCCTTGATCCTTTTTGCCCCCAGCGGAACAATATTATCGCTCAATAGCTTGATGTCCTGCTTGATGCTGAAAATGCTCTTGGCGATGAGCTCCTCAGGGGTGAAGTCCAGGTAGCTCTTTACGGTGCCGTCCGGCTGCTTTTCGCAGGCCATATACATGCAGGTCTCCATCTCGTTGGCGTAGGAAGCGCCTTCGATCCAGTCAACTCTCAGGCTTAGTCCGTTGGCATTCGGCTCATCCGATAGCAGGAAAGCGGAAGCGCCGTCGGAGAGCATCCATCGCAGGAACTCCTTGTCGAAGCTGATGAAAGGGTTTTCCGTCAGCTCCTTGAGCTTCTGTGCTTCGTCCTCGAAGACATTGGCGACAAGCGACGCCGAGAATCGTTCCGATCCCGTGGTAACTGCCCGTTGGGCCTCGCCGCATTTGATGGCCATATAGGCATATTTGAACGCATGCATGCCCGCACAGCATACCCCGGAAGGCGAAACGACCTCTATAGCCTCCGCCTCAGGCAGCCAGCCATGCACCATGACGCCATGACTGGGCATCATCTGATCGGGACTGCTCGTACCGCAGGACAGCAGCTGGATGGACTTCAACCCCGCGGGATCGTCCGCGAAAAGCGCCTTTACCGCCAATGCCGTCATCTGCGCATTGGTATGTGTCGCCTTCTGCTGCTTGTCCAGGGCGTAATACCTCGTTTTTATCCCATTGTTCCGCAGCACGATCTTCTTCGACTTGGAAGGCTTGTTATTGATATAGCCGAGGTACTCCTCCATCTCGTCAGTAGAAACGGGATCGTTGGGAAGAAAAATGGAAGTATTGGTGATATATACAGGACGGAGTGACATACGGGTTCGATTAATTAAGCGCTAAATAATGTTGTTTTTTCGCTTTAATACGTTTCGAAGAAAAAGGCCTGATAAAAACGTTGTCTACTAAAAGGATCACCGGAGCTGCAACGAAGAGTGAAAATAGCAGATAATATCTGAATACCGCCAGCCAGCCATTCCTTTTTTTCTTTTTAACAATGAACCTGGCCCAGACGAAATAGGTAGGTACGGCCTTTGTCTCCAACAGCAACAAAGAATACTTTAGCTCCACTGCTTTCTGTCGCATCAGCTCCTCCTGCAGGTTCTCCCAGCTCCCGGTGTTCAGGTATTTCACGACGGTCTGACCGAACACGCCGGTATGGGCTATATCGGCAGTCGATACGCCCGGATAAGGAAAGAATTTCAAATACCTGTCCTTCTTCCCGCCGAGCAGCCAATGAAAAATAGTCACGAAGCTTATATGGTTCGGATGCCTGTCCACCAGCGCGATATTACCCACCAGCTTTGCCCCTGCCTGTCCGAGCAATTGTTTCACCCCCGAAAAAGCGTTCAGCCACATATTTCGGGCGCCGGTGATGGTGATGACGGGCGTGTTCTTCAGGACGGCCAGAAATGCCGGATGATGCAGTAAGCTATTGACAGGAATGCTGGGCGAAAGGAACCAGGCCTGGTAGCCAAGGATGATAAGGTCATAGGCCGTTTCATTCAACGAGAAAGGCGCCAGCTCGTCCGCAACACCAAGGACGCAATCCGGCATCACCGAATAGAACTGCCCGGGGGTCCAGGGAAATGGATATGCCGTAACGGGCTTGACACGCACTTTTTCCACGCTCATGCCGGCTTCAGCCAGCGGGGTGGTAAAATGATCGATGATCTCTCCTAGCTGCCCTGACTGGGAATAATAGATAGCCAATACTTTTTTACCCATTCAGTGCCTTTTCGCGTAAAGTTTTCGAATGTTTACTGTAGTCCACGACAGCCTTTTGAACAACCGGGGACAGACTCTTGAACGACTTGTAGATAACCTGGGTATCTTTTTCCACATCTTTGTTATAGTGAACGACCCCTGGCGCATGCTCCTGTATGATGAGCCGTAGGAAATGATATTCGGCATTGCTGCTATCCCCCGCCAGCGCCGTCTCCAGCTTCCGGGCTCCGGACTTGAAAACGGCGAGCTTCTCTTTGGGCCGGCTTAGCAGGCCGGCTTTCTTCATCAGCAGGGCTCCTTCATAAGCCTCTTTTTCTTTCGGCGCCTCGCGTTGCAAAACGGATAGTACCGAGTCGATGCGGGCGATATCACCGGCTGCCATGACCGAATAATAACCGGCCCTGTCGAAGGATTGCCACGAACGCTCCGTTTTCCCAGCTTTGGAAATCAGGATAAGAGTTATAAAAATAAAGCCAATCTTCATAGCCTGCCAGAAAAATGGACAAATATAAAGAATAATGATTTTTTGCACAATATAAAGGGCTTCTTTCCCTAATTTTACGGCGAATGCACAAGCAATTTTCTGATTGGTGGGCGATAATTTTGGGTGGGTCCAGCGGTTTCGGTCTCGCGGCTGTTGAGAAGCTATCGCGCCATGGCATGAACATCGCCGTTCTGTACAGGGAAACCAGCGCTGCTGAAAGGGCGCTCAAAGAAAAGCTTAGCGGCATTGCCGCCGCTGCTGCTGTCACCATCGACGCTTATAATGTCAATGCGCTGGATGCCGTTTCGCGGGAATCTTTTATCCGGCAATTGGCTGCGGATCCGGGAAAAAAGCACCGCGTCCGGCTGCTGCTTCATTCCATCGCAAGAGGCAACCTGAAGCCGTTGCTGGGACCCGAGAACCTTAGCACAGAAGACATTCGGTTTACGAGCTATGCGATGTCCACCAGCCTGCTGGACTGGGCACGGTCCTTGTACGAGGAGGAACTGTTTTGTGCAGATGCAAGGATCATCGGCCTCACCAGCGAGGGTGCGCATAAATATTGGGAGGGCTATGCCGCGGTTTCCATCGCCAAGGCCTCCCTGGAAAGCCTGGTCACCTATATGGCCGTGGAGCTCGGCAAATATGGGCTGAAGACCAATCTTATCCAGGCCGGGATCACCGACACGCCATCCCTGAAACGCATCCCTGGCAGCGACCAGCTGCTGGAGCTGACGGCAGGCCGAAATCCTTTGGGCAGGGTGACGAAGGTGGAAGATATCGCCAATGCCATTTACCTGCTTTGTACGGACGAAGCGGCCTGGATCAATGGCTCCCTCCTTCATGTGGATGGAGGCGAGCACTGCCGGTAGCCCAGGTCGCCAAATACCCGAAAAGAATGCTATATAACTATATTTTTGATCTCCTGCCTTATAAATCCTCTTTCCGCTTCGTGGAAGAGATCTCTTTTTTAAATGCGGACAAGGTCATCGGTCACTATACCCTGAGGGAAGATGCCTTCTTCTATGAAGATCATTTTCCGGGTAACCCCGTCACGCCGGGCGCCATCCTTACGGAGATCATGGCGCAGATCGGACTGGTGGTGCTGGGTATCTACCTGATCACCGCAGGTTCGGAACAGCCGGCCGATGACGCCTCGCTGTTCTTCCCGTTACTGAGCTCGGTGAATGTAGAATTCCACAAAATGGCTTTGCCGGGACAGCGGCTTACCGTGACTTCAAAGAAGGGTTATTTTCGTTTCGATAAGCTAAAGTGTCATGTAGAAATGCATGATGCGGCCGGGGAGCTGGTTGCAAAAGGCATCTTCGCCGGATTTTTAAAAAAAATAGTTAATCAACCTGCATGAGCCGCCGCGTTGTCGTTACCGGGTTAGGTGTCGTTTCCCCCAATGGGATGGGTGTTCCTGCGTTCCTGGACGCCATGCGGAATGGTGTTTCCGGGATCAGGCATGTTCCCCAATATGAAGCCCTCAAATTCAATTGTCAGGTGGCGGGTATTCCCCAGTTCGAGTGGGAACGGCTGAAGAATTATGTTTCCGAAGTCGTTTTTCATGGGCTGCAGGGGCGGGCTATCGCCTATGGCATCATGGCTGCCGTAGACGCCTGGCTGGATGCCGGCAATAGCCTCGGGAACGATACTGCCCACTGGGATACGGGCTGCGTTTTCGGCAGCAGCGTGGCTGAGGTAGAGACGGTCCGCAAAATATTCAACCGTGTGGACGCCGGAGAAGCCAGGAAGCTGGGCTCACGCGTGGTAGAGCAGTTCATGAATAGCGGTATAACAGCCTATATATCAGGTAGGTTAGGGCTGGGCAACCGCATTATCGCCAATTCTGCCGCCTGCGCTACGGGCACACAGGCCATCCTCATGGGCTACGAATATATTCAGCAGGGCCTGGCCAAGCGAATGCTGGTCGGCAGCAGCGAGCACGTAGACCCCTATATTTTTGCCGCCTTCGATTCTATGCGCATCCTGAGCAGGAAATTCAATCAGGTTCCGGAAAAAGCCTCCCGCCCCATGAGCCAGTCGGCAGGGGGATTCGTTCCCGGTTCGGGATCGGGGGCATTGATCCTGGAAGACCTGGAATACGCTTTGCAAAGGAAGGCAAAGATCTATGCAGAGCTGCTGGGCGGTGCCTGTAATTCGGGTGGACAGCGCAACGGCGGTTCTATGACGGCGCCTGCGGCCCCCGGTGTCATCAAATGCATTACGGACGCCCTGGCCAGCGCCCGCATTGACGCTGATTCCCTGGACCTTATCAGCGGGCATCTCACGGCTACTGCCGCCGATACCCTGGAAATTCAGAATTGGTGCTTGGCTCTTGATAGAAATGGTCGTAATTTCCCGCTGATCAATTCGTTGAAGTCGATGATCGGTCACTCTTTGAGTGCCGCGGGCTCCATCGAGTCAGTCGGGACTGTACTACAGATCCACCATCAGTTCGTACACCCCAATATCAACCTGGAAGATCCCAATCCGGAAATTCTTAAATTGATAGATCTTAGCCGGATGCCGGCGCAAATGGTGGAAACGGAAATCAATACCGTCGCCAAAGCGAATTTTGGCTTCGGCGATGTCAATGCGTGCTTAATTTTTTCAAAATATAATCAACATGGATAGACGAGCGATCTTAGAGGAACTTAAAAAGGTACTGGAACCCTATACGGAGAACAAGGAGCTGCTCCGGAATATCGATGAGAACACCGACCTCGTTAAGGACTTAAAGATCAATTCATCCAACTTAGTGGACGTCATTATCGACGCGGAAGCGAAGTACGATATCGAGATCGATTTCGACTCGTCGGAAAAAATGATCACTGTAGGAAGCTGCATCGACGTCATCAGCCAAAAGATCAATAAATGATGGGCTATGGCCGGCCGGTAGAACCGGAGAGGCTGGCCAGCACGGGCAATGACATCGTCGCCCTGAAGGCCACTCAGCCCGAGAGGACATGCCGGCCCCGCTTTTATTCCCGCATCCTCACTGCATCCGAGCAGGAGAACTACTCCCGGGTGGACCTTCCTTTCGATCATTATGTATGGCTATGCTGGTCGGTGAAGGAGTCTGCCTATAAGTACCGGCAGCGGCAGCAGCCGGGGCTGGTCTTCTCCCCCCTGAAGATCGTCATCAGTGACCTCCAGCGTTCGGGTGATCTTTATCAAGGCATTGTTTTGGGCGGCCCGGAGCCGCTGTATTCACGGTCATCGATCCGGGAGGACGTCATAGTCAGCGTGGTCAGCGAAGACGCGACATTCACCGGTACTTGCTGGGGATTCCAGTCGATTGCCTCCGGGAGCTACGCCGACCAGTCTCTGGCCGTCCGGGTATCCGTGCTGCAGGAGCTAAAGGCCACGCTGCTGTGCCAAGAGTCGCATAACCTGCGGACCGGGGCCGACCTGCAGTCACTGGATGACCTGCAGATCCAAAAGGATGCTGCAGGCTACCCCGTCATCTTACAAGGCGATCGCAGGTTGTCAATACCCGTTTCCCTCGCTCACCACGACCGGTATGTTGCCTGGTCATACTATTCTCCTAAAGTCTGAAAAAGGAAGTCGGCCGCGAACTGGCCCGCCTCCAGCCATCTCTTTTTGGTTCTTCTGTTTACGAATAACGGGAAGAAATGCTTTTGCAATTCATGTGAGTAGCCTTCGTATGTCCGCAGCGCGTTGGGGAGATGCAGGGAGTCCGCCATTCGGTGGATGGGCAGGCTACCATACAGAGGGTAGCCTTTATGGTCGTAAGGTACAATACCATCCCGCTGTCCATGCACGCTCACGATGGGTACCCGTGCCTGCTTCAGCCAGCTGGTGTCGAAGATGCCGCCCCAGAAATTTACGATAGCGGCTATGCCTCCCGTTT
>JAMFRX010000786.1 GCA_026224995.1 Puia dinghuensis | reverse complement strand
TGCCGACCAGAGCATCGTCGCCGAGCTTCGGAACGCTGGGACGGGCACTTTCCAGTTAAGATTAGTGGATCTGCAGGGAAAGACGCTTCGTACCTGGGTGTACCAGAAACAGGATGAATATTGGAGCCAAACCCTGGATGTAGGCAATCTTGCTTCAGGAAGCTATTTCCTCCAGGCACTCGGCACTAATTTCCGGGAGGTCAGCACCTTCATCAAGAAATAGCAGCAGCTGCGGGGGGGACGCCCGTGATCGTAGGCGGGTTGAGCTTATTGCTCAGGTGGATGAGGATCAGGACGCCAAAGAGAATGAAAAGCGTCAGCGTGATGAAATGTATGGACTGGTACCGGCCCTCGCGGCGATCCAGGTCGGCAAGTCGTTGGGCATGCTCCTCGGTAGTGGCGCCCTCGGCCATCTCCCTTGCAGCCAGGCGGGTCCTGACGTACAGGAAAAAGGTGATTATCGTCACGATGGCGTTGCCGATACAGGCGATCACATATAGCAGGAAGACCAAGTCACAATCGTTTTGTGGATGAAAAGCCTTTTGCCAGGAGCCATTGGGTCATCTTGTCTCGCTGATCGCCCTGTATGATGATCAGCCCGTCCTTTACAGAACCTCCGGTACCACAGTGTGTCTTCAGCTGGCGGCCCAGCAGCTCGAGCTCTTCCGTGGGGCCGACGAAGCCTTCCACCAGGGTAACGGCCTTGCCCGCACGCTGTCGGGTGTCGAGCCTCACCTTTAGCTTTTGCTGCCGGGGAGGCAGCGCCTCTTCCGGCGTGCTTTCCTCTTCTGCCCGGAATGCCGGATCGGTAGAATAGACGATGCCGTTGCTATTCGCTTTCTTCTTGCTCATGCGTTTGTTTTTTGGCGTCTGCGCGCCTTGTTCCGACCGGCATTCCTGCCCGGCCGCTTGTATGTACTATATCCCCGCCGCCTTCAGGCTAAGGTCCAGGCTCCTCGCCTGGTGGATGAGGGCGCCGACGCTGATATAGTCGACCCCGGTACGTGCGTAGTCTTCGATATTGTTCAGGTTGATGCCACCGCTTGCTTCCGTCTCGAAGCGTTCGCCGATGAGGGAAAGGGCTTCCGACAGCTGGCGCGGAGTGAAGTTGTCCAGCATGATCCGGTCCACCTTGCCGACGGCAAGCACTTGTCGCACCTCGCCGATATTGCGGGTCTCCACTTCGATCTTCAGGTGAGGCTTATGGGCCTGCCGGTAAGCGCTGGCTTTCTCGATGGCCGCTTCGATGCCGCCGGCATAATCGATGTGATTATCCTTCAGCAGGATCATATCATACAGCCCAAAACGATGATTGATACCGCCCCCGATGCGGACGGCGTCTTTTTCCAGCAGCCGGAAATTGGGCGTGGTCTTGCGGGTATCCAGTACCCTGGTCTTGTATTTCTTGAGCTTGTCGACATACTGCCGGGTGAGGGTGGCGATGCCGCTCATACGTTGCATGCAGTTAAGGATAAGGCGTTCGCATTGCAGGATCGTCTGGGTGCTGGCCTCCGCTATAAAAGCCTCCTGACCGTCGCGCATGAGCTCACCATCCCGCATGTACGCGGTGAACCTTGCAGTAGGCTCTTTGAACTTCAGGATCTTCTCGGCTATCTCCATGCCGGCCAGGATGCCATCCTGCTTGATGTGGAGAACGGCCTTTCCCATGGCGTCCGCAGGGATACAGGAAAGGGTGGTATGGTCGCCGTCACCGATATCTTCCTGCAGTGCATTACGCACCAGGAATTCCAGCTGATCGTCAAAATTGGACATGGTGTAAAGATAGCGAAATGTGCGCGGCCGCAAAAAGCCGAACCCCGTCACTTTCGTAACGGGGTTCGGCGTGAATGAACTAATAGGACTCCTGAAAAATCTCTTATTGTGCCTGAAACCGCAATTCCTGCAGTAACTGTTTGTCGCCTTTCTGTTTGATGAAGAGGGTAGTACGGTAGTCTCCGTTATGGGTCTGCAGGACGCCCACGCAGAATTCCGATCCGCCGCCATTGGTCCCCTTGCGCTTTATGAGGAAGTTCTGAACCCCGTTGGTGGTGAAGAAATCCCGGATGATCATTTCCGCCTGTATCTTGCTGTAAGTATCGCTTTTATCGGGGAGAGAGATGTCTACCCGGCTGTCCAGATACCGGGATAGATCGTTGGCATTTCCTATGCGGATTGCCGTGGTGATCTCATCAAGCGTATACAGTGGGCGGAAGGAGACCAGGACAAGGGACAACGTCAACACCGCCAACCCTACCATGCTTTTCATGTTAATAGAATATTAGTCGACCACCCTAGTCCCAAAAATATGCCAAACTACAAAGGGAGGCATTAAAATACTACGAATAGGGGATAAGGCCGCATCTTCGGAAGGCCTGTAACCAATACATTTTGCGCCGAATCACCTAATTTCGCACCGCCCGGGGCTATCCTTTGGACGGGCTTTAAGGCATAAACCAACTTGCAAAATCGTTTTTATGGCAAATCAGAAAAAAGTCATCCTGGTCATCATGGATGGATGGGGACTTGGACAGAATGCTTCTTCGGATGCGATCCAGCATGCCCGCGTACCCTTTGTCAGCTCGCTTTATCAGCAATACCCCAATACGACCCTGGTCACCTACGGTGAAGAGGTGGGCCTGCCGGAAGGCCAGATGGGCAATTCGGAAGTAGGTCACCTGAACCTGGGCGCAGGCCGCATCGTCAACCAGGAACTGCAGCGGATCAATGTAGGGGTCCGGGACGGCTCTTTCGCGCAGAACCCGATCCTGCGGGCCGCTATCCGGGGGGCAAAGAAAGAAGGGAAGGCCCTGCATCTGCTGGGCCTGGTAAGCGACGGCGGGGTGCATAGCCACACCCGTCACCTTAAAGCCATCGTTGACGTCTGCCTGAAAGAAGGGCTCAGAAATGTATATATCCACGCCTTTACAGATGGGCGGGACACCGACCCAAAGAGCGGGCTCGGCTATCTTCGCGAGCTCCAGGAGCACCTGGATGCCACGACCGGCAAGATCGCTACCGTGAGCGGGCGTTACTATGCCATGGACCGGGACAAGCGCTGGGAAAGAGTAAAGCTTGCCTACGATGCCCTTGTCAAGGGGACCGGCGAGAAGGCTTCCGGCGCCCTGGCCGCGATAGAGCAGGCCTACGCAGCCGGCATCACCGACGAGTTCATCAAGCCTACCGTGATCACCGACAGCGGACTCCTGCCGCTGGCAACGATCCAAAACGGGGATTATGCCCTCTGCTTCAATTTCCGGACGGACCGCTGCCGCGAGATCACCGAAGTCCTGACCCAAAAAGATTTCCCCGAACAGGGCATGGAAAAGCTATCCCTCCACTATACCACGATGACCCAATATGACCAGAAGTTCAAGGGAGTCAGCGTGATCTTCGAGAACGACGACCTGAAGAATACGCTGGGTGAGATCATCGCGGAAAAAGGGCTGAAGCAGATCCGCATAGCGGAGACGGAGAAATACCCCCACGTCAGCTTCTTCTTCAGCGGCGGCAGGGAGACCCCCTTCCAGGGCGAAGGCCGGATCATGATCCCCTCGCCCAAGGTGGCGACCTATGACCTGCAGCCGGAGATGAGCGCAGTAGAGCTTACGGACGCTATCGTCCCGGAGATAAGGAACAAGACAGCGGATTTTATCTGCCTCAACTTCGCCAATGCGGATATGGTTGGCCATACGGGGGTCTGGGCGGCGGCTATAAAGGCGGCTGAGACCGTCGACCGGTGTGTGGAACGCGTGGTCTCCGCGGCCCTGGACAGCGGCTATACGGTGTTCCTGACGGCCGACCACGGCAATGCCGACTTCATGATCAACCCCGACGGCAGCCCGAACACGGCCCATACCATGAACCCGGTGCCCTTCTTCATCGTCTCTAAGGACTGGAAAGGGGGCATCCGCCCGGGAAAGCTGGGTGATCTGGCGCCTACCATTTTGACAATGATGGGGTTAGCCATCCCGCCGGAGATGACGGGCGCAGTGCTGATCTGACGCGGCTTTCCTCCTACTTTTTTTATTAGTACGCAGCTTTACCTCGTTAAAATTGTCTAAATTACAGGGCAACCAACTTTGCGGTTTTTATGACCGAAGATGCCATCTTACAAGGCTGTTTAAGAAATGAGGCTGCCGCTCAACGCGAGCTGTACAACAGGTACAGCCCGAAGATGCTGGCCGTCTGCTACCGGTTCGCCCATAACAGGGAAGACGCGGAGGATATGCTGCAAGAAGGCTTTATCAAAGTGTTTTCCCAAATGCACACCTTCCAGAACAAGGGTGCATTCGAGGGTTGGATCAGGCGGATCATCGTTCATACCTGTATCAACAACCTGAAAAAGAACAAGCGGTTCAATGAGAGCCTGGACATCGTTCATGCACATGGGGTACAGGTGCGGGAAGAATCCGTCCCCTCCATCGTCCAGGCCAAGCAGATAGTAGAATGCATCCGCATGCTGCCCATCGGCTACCGCACCGTTCTTAACTTGTATGCAATTGAGGGGTATTCGCACAAAGAGATCGCCGACATGCTGGACATCGAAGAAAGCACCAGCCGGTCTCAGTACACCCGGGCAAAACAAATGCTGGAAGAGATCCTGATCAGAAAGAAGATACTAACGAAGCCAAGAGAAAAGTCCGAATGGCTGGTAGCCAGCCGATAGTTTTTGTTTTAAGTCCAAACCTATGAAAGCATCCCAAAAACTGATTGAATAATGAAGGAGAACAACTTCTATAGTGACGATTTTGAGCAACTGATCAGGGGAAAGACAGAGCAATACAAAATGTACCCTTCCGAGAACGTATGGAAGGGGGTTCATAACGCATTACATACAAAGAGAAAGTGGTTTATCGGGAGCATGGCTTTTTTGGTGACAGGTATCCTCTTCATGGCCGGCAGAGAATTGATCGCTCCTTCCACACATCCGATCGCCTTGCATAAAACCGCCACTGCCGCGGATTCCATGGCCGATGCTTCCAAACCTTCCGTTGCTGAGAATATCGCTCCTGCTCCGCTGGCCATCCTTCGGCCATCGAATCCCGTTGCCACGGCGACCCGGCACGATGCCGTTTCCGATGGAGGACAGGCAGAAGAACAGCGGGACGAACCGGCCTACAAAGGTATTTCCATCACCGTTAGCAACCCCGTATTCAGCCAATCCAATCTCTCCGAGTGGCTAAGCCAGATGGTGCGCTTGCCGGAACAGGCCCCGAACCTGTCCGTCATCGCCGCAAAGACCGATCAGGCTAAAGCCGATGAGGATGGCGCGATCGCGCAGAACGGATCGGCCGCGCATGGTACCGATATAGCCAGGAGCACGGCCACCCATAGCACGGGCGATGAGACGGATGCCGATGGGACCACCATTCGCGGAGTGCTCCAAAGCCTGGGCGCCGGTGGCGCTGCTGGCTGGGCCAACCGTCAGGGAGTGGCTGGCACCAGGACCGGCAGGTCTGCCGTGACAGGCAGGGATCGCATTCTGGATTCCGCCGGGGCCGCTACCAAAGCCTCCGCTGCCGTCATCGCACAAGCGCAGGACATGGACCGCATCAACTGGCTGCGCGAATATGCTATGAATATCCTTCCTTCCACCCCCAAGAGCGGAAGGACCTACCTGCAGCTTACGCTCGCGCCTACCATCAACTACCGGACACTGGGTGGCAATGACCCTGCGGCAGCTAAGTTCGCCCAGGCAGGCTCCGGCCCATATGCACCTATTCACGTGGGTGGCCCCAACGACTATGTGAACCACAGCCCCGTCATCGGCTTCGAAGCCGGCGGGAGCATCCTATACCGGGTGACCCGTAACCTCTCGATCAAGGGCGGACTTCAATTCAATTTCAACCGCTATACCATCAGGGCCTACGCTTCCTCCAGGCCGCAGCAGGCGACC
>JAMFRX010000099.1 GCA_026224995.1 Puia dinghuensis | reverse complement strand
CCGTTTGGCGGCCGTAAAGGAGGCCAGGCCAAAAAGCCCCAGACAGGCGATGATGATCGCCAGCCCCGAAAACACGCTCAGCAGCTTTTGCTGCCGGATATCCCGCGTATACAACGCCTCAAACTTCTGGTCGAGAAAGGTATAGTCGAAGGGATAAGAAGGCGCCACCGCCGCATAGGCTTTTTTCACCTGCTCGATGCTGTGCGGGAGATTCCCAGCCTTGAGCCGGACGACGACCACGCGGTAGTCTTCACTGGAAGAAATAACCAGGGGCTCGATATTCTCTTTCAAGGAGGTGAAATTGAAATTCTCCACCACGCCGACCACCCGGCGCCGCAGGCTATCCCGCGACGTATTGCGGATCCATTTGCCCACGGCCTGCTGCGGCGTAAAGCCGAGATCGACGGCCGCCTTGCGGTTGATCAGTACGGCCAGGGTACTGTCGGTGGGATACTGTGCGGAAAAATCCCGGCCGGCAATGATCTTCAACCCCAGCGTCCTGGCATATTCAAAATCCGTGAACTCGGTTCGGGACCTCCAGATTTTCTCTCCCTGGCCCTCGACCTCGAAATTATGATCGTCGAAAAAGCCGCCGGGCTCGCCCGACATCAGCGAAACGCTCGCCACCCCGGCGCCGTCCTGCAAATCCTGTTTGAATTGGCGCAGATGGGAACCGATATCGTCATTGTCCACCGGAATGATCAACGCCTGCTCCTGGTCATACCCTAACGAAGCCTGCTTCACAAAATGCATTTGTTTGTTGATAATGATAGTCCCCGTGATCAGGAACACAGAGATGCTGAACTGCACCACGACGAGCACCTGACGGAAAAGCGCACCGCCCTTGCCGCGTTTCAGCTTGCCTTTCAACGCTTCGATCGGCGTAAAGCTGGAGAGGATAAGCGCGGGATAGCTCCCGGCCAGCAGCCCTACCACGAGGATGATACCTCCCAGGAAGGCATATAGCCACCAGGAACCATAGGGTACGCGTAGAGTATAGCCCAGGAAGTCGCTGTACAGCGGCATCAGCAGCTGCAGCAGCCCCAGGCTAAGGGCACAGGAGATCAGCGTCAATAGGATCGATTCGCCCAGGAACTGCGCTGTCAGGGTCTGGCGAAGGGCGCCCATAACCTTCCGCAAGCCCACCTCCTTGCTGCGCTCTGCCGCACGGATCGTGGACAGGTTCATGAAGTTGATACAAGCGATCAGCAGGATAAGCACGGCGATGCTCAGAAAGACCAGCACCACTTTCTTATCCCCATGCCTCACATTGTCGAAGGCGGAGGCATCTTCAAAATAGATATCCCGTAATGGCCGCAGCGAAAGGTTAAAAAGATACCCCGTCTTCCGCGCGACATCGCTCGTGTATTTCTGCATAAAGGCCGGAAAAGCCTTCTCCACCTGCTGCGGCGACACATGCTCATCGAGCAGCGCATATTCGAAATGGTTGTTGTTCAGCCAGCCCTGGAAAAAAGGCATGCTCTCATATACGGCGATCGGCGTCACGACATCAAAGCTCAGATGACTATTGGCTGGCACATCCCTGGCGACACCGGTGACCTGAAGCCTGCGCTGCTTATCCATCTCCAGCCATTTACCCATGGGATCCTGATTGCCAAAATACTTTCGGGCGGTCGTTTCGGTGAGCACGACGCTGTTGATATCCTTGAGCGCCGTGGTAGGATCGCCTTTTACCAACGGAAAGGAGAACAGGGTAAAAAAATTGTTGTCCACGAAATAGACCTTCTTCTCGTTAAAGCCACGGTTATCCACCGTGAACAGATCATTGGAGGGCATGACCCGGACCACATCTTTTATCTGGCCACGGAAATCGTTGAGCAGCGCCTTCTTATAGGGCCCGGAAAGATAGGGCGCCGCGGGCTTCGATGGATCGAAGCTGCGCATGATGCGGTAGATCTGCTTCCCGTTCACATGAAAATCATCCATGCTGAACTCGTTCATGACAAACAGGAAGATCATTCCGCATACCGTAATGCCGGTGGTGATCCCGAAGATATTGATTGCGGAGAACGACTTGCTCTTCATCAGATTTCGCCAGGCGATCTTCAAATAGTTCCTGATCATGGGTTGATAATTGGCCTTTTTAATGGCCTGCTAAGCGGGCCAAATATGATGCCAGCCAGACAACCGGCTACAGGTCAAAACCTTACGGCCAAATTCGCCGGCCACTTGTCCGGTTTCGATACACCGGTCGTGCGATATCGCGACTAAAGCAGCTGTTGTCTTTCGCTTACATAATTAATGAAGGTAAGTTTTCTTATATTTGGTTAAACAACCAAACTTAACTGCAAGTCTCCTCCCCGTGCCGGCAAAAGATATATATGACGAGCAAGAACTTTTGATCAGGCTTGGTCAAGGGGACGAATCCGCTTTTACCGCGATATACAATCGCTATTGGGATAAGCTCTATTTTCTGGCCTACTCCCATCTTAGATCCGCCGACATAGCCGAAGAGATCGTCCAGGAGATCTTTCTCGTACTCTGGAAGAAGCGCGCTGCGCTGGACATCCGGTCACTATCCTTGTACCTGGCAGCTATGGTTCGCTATGCGATCTACAGCAACCTGGCCCGGCGAAAAAAACACCGGCAGATAGACATCTCCGCCCTGCCACAGGAACCTGCAGGCGAAGGAGAAGAGTTCTCCCTCGACAATAAGCAGTTTCTGGAGGTCGTCCAGAAACTAAGCGCCCGGCTTCCTGAAAAATGTCGCCTCGTCTTCCTCCACAACAAATTATTAGATCAGCCCCTGGACCAGGTAGCCAGAGAGCTCAAGATCTCGAATAAGACGGCTGAGGCCCACCTGACTAAGGCCCTCAAGGTGATCCGGGGCAAGTTCCGGGATTCCTTGACGAATTTTTTGTTTTTTTGAGGTGTAAGCGTATTGCAAAAACGCGCACCGGTTTTTTTCTACTACACTAAGGGTAGATGCTTATTCAGACACTCTATACTTATAATAGAGTATGCCTACCGAATTTTCCATGGATAAAGAAAAATTGATTGATCTGGCCGCGAGGTACCTGGACGGAAAGGCCACCGAAGCGGAAAAAGAAGAGTTGCACAGCTGGTACGACGACTGGCTGGACGGAACACAGCACGTTGACAGCGCCAGGCCCGATTCGACAGAGGCGTCCGGGCAGCGCATCTTCGAGCGGCTCCGGAGGCAGCTGCGCGAAGAACCTCATTGGTCAAATGAGGAAACCAGGCAGCCGGGTGACCAGACGAAGTCCGGCAGAAGGCCTCAAAGGCGGGTAGCCGTCTTGACGCTGCGCCGGCGGCAAATGGCGGGCATAGCGGCGGCGCTGGTGCTGTCGATTGGGCTGGGCATTTATTTGCGGTATGCGACGCACCGCCCACCGGTGATCGCGACACAGGACCCGCAAGTGCGCGAATTCAAAAATGACGTGGCGCCAGGCGGCAACAAGGCGGTGCTCACGCTCGCTAACGGCGCTACTATCCTGCTGGACAGCGCTTCCAACGGACAGTTAGCACAGCAGGGAAAGGTAAAAGTGATCAAATTAGCCAACGGACAGCTGATCTACCAGCCCGATGGCGCAGCAGAGGGAAAAGCGGCTACGGGAAAAGCGGCCTACAATACGATGAGCGTACCCCGGGGCGGACAATACAAGCTCACGCTGCCCGACGGCACCAATGTCTGGCTGAACGCGGAGTCTTCCATTACCTATCCTACGTTCTTTACCGGCGCAAAGCGCAGGGTCACCATTACCGGCGAAGCCTATTTCGAGGTGGCTAAGAATCCGACAATGCCTTTTGTGGTCGGTTATAACGAGATGGAAGTGCAGGTGCTGGGCACGCATTTCAATATCGATGCATACCCTGACGACCCCCTGATCCGGACGACCCTGCTCGAGGGATCGGTGAAGCTTCATAAGGGTAGCAACGAGGTCCTCATCAGCCCGGGGCAACAGGCGGGTATCGGCGGCGAAGGGCGCTTTAAAGTGTCCAATGTCGATGTGGAAGAGGTAGTGGCCTGGAAGAACGGCTATTTTCATTTTACCTACGCGGATATTGAAAGCATCATGCATCAGTTGGCGCGGTGGTACGATATCGATGTTAGCTATGAAGGTAAGATAGCCGCGGACCGTTTTACTGGCGAAGTGCCCCGGTCGGCGCATCTTAGCGAGATCCTGCAAGTCCTCGAATCCAGTGGCGCCAGATTCAGGATCAATGGCAGGAAGATCGTTGTATTGCCATAGGAATCTTTTACTATTAGCAAACTCTTATCTGGAAAAAAATGCATTTAGACTGACCGCCTTGGTGGTCAGCCGGAGACTCCTATCTATTAACAACTAAAACGAGTATTATGCCGGAACAGCAACATCATCAGTAAGAGACCGGCCTGAATAAAAAAAGAGTCTTGCGGGGGCAAGACTCCTATAACGTCAGGTCGATAACCGACAATCCGCAAGACTGCTTATTATTTAACCTTAACAACTCGAAGTTATGAAATTTCCTGCTTTCAGGGAGGGCTGCCTTTTTGCGGCCATCCGCGAAGCTGCCGGGACACATGTTCCCCGAACCAAAATGCTGTTGATTATGAAGCTTATGGCCGTCCTTATGCTCGCCGGATCTCTGCAGGTCTGTGCATCGGGATATTCGCAGAAAGTAACGCTTCAGGCGAAGAATGAGCCCATAGAACAGGTCTTCAAAAAGATCACGAAGCAAACCGGCTTTACCTTTTTTTACAATGTCCAATGGCTGAGGAATACTAACTTACTCAACCTGGACCTTAAGAATGCCTCTCTGCAGGAGGCGCTGGATCAATGTTTGCGCGACCAGCCCCTGACCTATAGTATCGTCTCCAATGTCATCGTCCTGAAGCAAAAGGTCCTGCCTCCACCGACAGTTGCCGAAGAGCCGCCGCTTCCCCCGCCGCCGCTCAAGGGGCGCGTCGTGGAGCAGGGAACGGACAAACCTGTGGAGGGCGCCTCCATTCTCATCAAAGGCAGGAAGGGAGGTACCTCCACCGACGAAAGCGGCAGTTTCTCATTGGATCTGCCGGCAGGTAGTTCCTTGATCGTCATTTCTTCCGTAGGTTTCGTCACCCTTGAGCGGAGAGTGTCGGCAGAGGACCGCGACCTTGTGATCACCCTGGTGCGCGCGAAAAAGGATATGGGCGAAGTCGTCGTCACGGCGCTGGGCATTACCCGGGCCGCCCGCTCGCTGACCTATTCTACGCAAAAATTAAATGGCGACCAGATCAACGAGGCCAGGGATGCCAGCTTCACCAATACCCTATCGGGAAAGGTGGCCGGTCTCACCATCGCCCCATCGGCGAATGGGCCGGGCGGCGCCACCCGCATCATCCTGCGCGGCAACCGGAGCATCGAGGGCGTCAACAATGCGCTGATCGTCGTCGATGGCGTGGCTATCGATAATTCCACCCTATTGGGCCAGCCCACCAGCGATTTCGGCGGCCAGTCCGGCAGCGATGGCGCCGCCAATATCAACCCGGACGATATCGAATCCATCAATATCCTCAAAGGCGCGGCGGGCGCCGCCTTATACGGTAGCAGGGCCGCCAACGGCGTGATCCTCATCACGACCAAACACGGCCGGAACTCCAAGATGGTCGTCAACGTCAATTCGGGCGCGACTCTTGACCGGCCCATGATCCTGCCGAAACTCCAGAACCAATATTCCCAGGGTTCCGGCGGCGCCTTCGCCGCGCTCAGCCCAAGCAGCTACGGCGCGAAGATCGCCGGGCAGCAGGTCACCGACTGGACGGGTAAGCAGACCACCCTAAAAGCCCAGCCCGATAACATCAAAGATTTCTTCCGCACCGGGGCCGATCTCAACAACGCTATTTCCGTGAGCGGCGGCTCCGACAAGGCCCAGACCTTTCTATCGTACAGCAACACTTATGATAATGGCATCATCCCCACGAACTACCTGCTGCGGCATAACTTCAACCTCCGCGAAACGGTGAACATCAGCGACCGGCTGTCGGTGGACGCGAAGCTCACCTATATCATCCAGGATATCTATAACAAGCCGGCCGTCGGCGGCCAGGGGGCGCTTATAGCCAACCTCCACCGTATGCCGCGCACAGTGAGGCTTAGCGATGTAAAGAATTACAAGACAGTGAGCACTACGGGCATCGAGACGCCTCTTTACTGGGCCTCCGGCGAGGCCACGGACATGGACCCCTACTGGACGCTCTACCGCACCCATCACAACGAGGACCGGAGCCGCCTCATCGGACTGGTGAGCGCCAAATACAAGTTCACCGACTGGCTGAACCTGCAGTTTCGTTACAGCTCCGACAGCTACAACGATTTCATCACCCAGAGCTTTGCGAACAATACCCTGGTCTTTGCGCCCATTAGCGGTGGCTTCTACTCCGAAGAGACCGACTTCGTGGCCGAACGCAATGCGGACTTCCTCCTCAACGGGGTCAACAAGATCGGCTCCGACTGGAAGGTGACCTATAACCTGGGCGGGTCCGTGCTGAGCCGCCAGGCCAGACACCGGGTGAATTCCGCTAACGGGCTGGGCGTCCCCAACTACTTCGACCTCAGCTTCGGCACTAACTTAGTGGCGACGACCGCGCAGATCCGGCGGGAGCTGGAATCACTCTACGGCACGGCGACGGTCTCCTTCAGGGACTATCTCTATCTCGATCTCACGGCGAGGAACGACTGGTCCTCCACCCTCCCGGAACCCTACAATTATTTCTATCCTTCGGTGGGGCTGACGGCCGTACTCTCCGACATGCTGCGGCTGCCCGAGTGGGTGAGCCTGGGTAAGCTGCGGGGGTCCTATGCGAAGGTCGGTAATGACGCCGATCCCTACCTGCTGAGCCAGACCTATTCCTATGCCGCGGGTTCCTTTGGCGGCTATATCGGCAGCAACCCGACGAAATCCATCGGCGACCTGAAACCCGAGCTGACACAGTCGGTGGAGCTGGGAACGGAATGGCGGTTTTGGAAGGACCGGCTGGGCTTCGACCTCACTTACTACCATACCAACTCAAAGAACCAGCTGCTGCAGGTGAGCAGCCCGCCTTCTTCGGGATATACCGCCCAATATATCAATGCCGGAAGCATTCGAAACTCGGGCATCGAGCTGATGTTCTCGGCGAAGCCCGTGAAGACGAGGGATTTCGAGTGGGACCTGGGCGTCAACTATGCCCTGAACAAGAATAAAGTGGTCGACCTCTATCCCGGTGTGACGCTGATCTACCTGGGGTCGAGCACGGTACGCACGGCCACGCCGGTGGTTACGGTGGGCGGGTCCTACGGCGACCTCTATGGCTATAAATGGCAACGGCTCAACGGACAATTTGTGGAGGACGCCAACGGCAAGCCCTTATCCAGCGCAGCCATCGGCAAAGTCGGCAACTTCAACCCCAACTTCACGCTTGGGTTGACTAACAGCTTCCATTACCGCAACTGGTCGATGAGCGTGCTGGTGGACGGGCGGTTTGGCGGTATCGTCACCTCGGGGACAGCCGCACAGCTGGCCTTCTATGGCAATGCCGGCTATACGACGGCCAACAGGGGTGGGAACTGGCTGCTGCCTGGCGTGCAGGCCAATGGCGCCAAGAACGCGACGCCCATCAATGCTGAGCAATTCTGGACGACGGTCTCGCAGGGCAACTATTCCTGGGCCGAGTTCTTCTCCTATGACGCCACGAACGTACGGGTCCGCGAAGCCACGCTGGGCTACGAGTTCAAGCGGCTGCCGGCTTTAATAAAATCCGCCAAGCTGTCCTTCGTGGGCAGGAACCTCTTCTTCCTCTACATGGGAAAGAGCAAGCTGGATATCCCGGGCGTAGGCAGGCGGAAGCTGGACTTCGATCCGGAGGTGACCATGGGTACATCCAATTACCAGGGGGTCGAGTACGACAACTTGCCCTCTACCCGGAGCCTGGGTCTTAACCTCAAACTAACTTTTTAACTTCTCTAAATCGATGCATATGCAAAACAAACCATTTGGGTACGGGAGAAGCAAGGCGCTATTCTTTTTGATCCCGTTACTGTTGCTAGGCCTCGCCCGGTGCACAAAGAAATTCCCTACTGTCAATACGGACCCAACCAAGCTGAGCAATATAAGCGCCACCGACTATCCCTATATGTTTTCCGATGCGCTGATGTCGGCTTCCTACAGCTATAGCATTTTCGAGACGGCGGTAGGCACCTATGGGATGGTCTATGCCCAGTTCTTCGAGCAGGCGGCGCTTTCCTTCCCTACAGACCGTTATGTCATCCGGCAAGACTGGCTGCCCAGCTACTGGAACAACGTGTATGTCCAGGCGGTGCCCCAGCTCCGGACGATCATCGAGAATACCGATCCGGCCTCGGCGGAGAATGCGCTGGCCAATATCTGGTGGGTATGGACCTTCCACCGCGTCACCGATTATACTGGGCCCATACCCTATTTCCAGGCCGGCTCCGGGAATTCCACCGTTCCTTTCAACCCGCAGGATTCTGTGTACTACGATTTCTTCAAGCGCCTGGACGCGGCAGTGACCGCGCTAAAGAACCACACGGGCGAGAAGCCCTTTAGTACCTTCGACCTGCTATACAGGAACAAAACGGGAAGCGTCAACTATTGGATCAAATTTGCCAATACGCTGCGGCTCCGGCTGGCCTTGCGGGTGTCGAAGGTCGACCCTGTCCTGGCACAGCAGCAGGCGGAGGCGGCCGTAGCGGGAGGCGTGATGATGGCCAATGACGACGACGCCTACATGCCAAAGACAGCCGCTATCACCACCGAATACAGTGGGCTGGCTACCATGGGCGGCTACAATGAGATCCGGATGAGCGCCACAATGGAATCCATACTCAAAGGGTATAACGATCCCCGCATGCCTATCTATTTCCAGCCCACCACCAGCACGCATACCTTCGAAGGGGTGCGCAACGGACTCGAGCAGGCAGAAAAGAGCATCGCCATCAATTCGAAAGCGTATAATTCCCAAATGGGCACCCGCTGGGTCACCGGCAGCGACGTCACAGCCTGGGTGGGCAACTATGCCACCCCGCAGGAAACGATCATGGCGGCCGAGGCCTATTTTCTCAGGGCCGAAGGGGCGCTCAACGGCTGGAACATGGGCGACAATGCCCAGCACCTGTATGAGACGGGCATCCAAATGTCTATGGAGCAGTGGGGCATCACCGACCCGACGGTGGTCCAGACCTATATCTCCAACCCCTCCACGCCGATAGCGCCCCAGGACGGACAGAGTTCGCCGCCCGTGAACAACTATCCCGTGCAGTGGAGCAGCGACCTGACGATGCAACGCAAGCAGGTGGCCCAGCAGAAATGGCTGGCCTTGTTTCCTGACGGCATGGAAGGATGGGCGGAGGTCCGCCGATCGGGCTACCCGGAGATCTATCCCGTGGTGCACAACGACAACCCGGACATTCCCGCCGGAGGCCGTATCCGCCGTATCCCCTTTATCAGCACGGAAGTACAGACCAATGGCGCCGCCGTCACAGCGGCTATACAAATGCTTGGCGGCCCCGATAATGCCGCTACACCGCTTTGGTGGGACAAAAATTAACATCGCTTAAATAACGCAATTCTATATGAAAACATTCGCTATTCGGAAGCAGTCGTTCACCTTCGTCCTGCTTTTCACCTGGTCCGTCAGCCTGCTGACGAAGGCCCGGGCCCAGGAGAGCTATTCGTATAAGCCGGATGCCTGGCAGCCGGCGCAGCCCCTGCGAACGGAGACCCAGTTCAACGGCTATACCAACTACTGGCACGACGACTACAAGACCTCGTACCGCTACGGCAACCTCTATAAGATCAGCATGCCTGATGCCGCCAGTACGCTGGCGCAGGCGAAGATCGATGTCGCGGACGATATGGGACTGCCCGGCCTGCTGCTGCAGGAAGGGTTTATCGACGGGCTGCTTTCTGCCGGCTATACGGTCCTGAACCATCCTACCCTCGAAGCCATCGGAAAAGCCGGCGTCGCCGGCAACCTGCTGATAACGGCCGACCCCGGATCTGAAACGGGTAAACGCATCGCGCCGGGAATCCTGGACGTGAAGACCGCGGGAGACGCGTTAAAGAGCCATCAGTACCAGTCGCCCGGCTTCCAAAAGACCTACGCCTATTGGCTGGATAAGAACGGCCACAAGGTATTCGTCCTGCTTTCCAGCGACACCACGGCCCTGCAATCGATCCTGGCCCTCATCGATTCCACCAAGGCCCTCCTCGGCAAGTACGACCTCCACAAAGGCTGGTTCGGCACCGAGACGCTCCTCAAGAGCGTCACCTGTATGCAAGGCCACCCGCTGGACGTCATCGGCAGGGGCATGAACGAGGGCAACAGCTGGTTTGTATTCAACGGCTATATGGAATTCCTCGAAAAAGAGGAGCTCAGGCAATGGACCGCTAAGGTCGGACTGCCCGTAGTCACCGACGTAGGCTTCGCCCCCATCTTCGGATGTGCCGATTACGATGGGCTGCAGGTACAGGATATGCAGACCAAGCAGGCCTGGATCGACTTCGCCCATAAGAAGAAAGGCTATTCCTTCCGGCCGCCCTATGACCCCGATCCGGATTACGACGTGCATACCTACGACGGCTATCTTTTAGGGGAGGGCAATAAGGAGCAGGCGGATAACGACGATATGGCCTTCGTAACGACCACGGGCGGCATGCCCGATGGCCTGCTCAATAGCATGGTGCTCTTCACGCCCAAAGACCAGCCCTTTACCAGGGACCGCCTCTGGGAAGCCATCATGCACCGCAAGGCCGTCGCCGTGCTCGACCAGGGGAAGATGATGGGCCCTGCCACATTCCGGCATACCCTGGAGCTGCTGCTCCTCGACCGGGTCTACCTCGAAAGCTACTACGGGGACCGGGTGGATGTAAATGCTACCGTAAACGGATATACGCTCGAAGTAAATGTCCGGAACATGCTGACGCAGCCGCTTAAGGGCAACCTGGGTCTGCGGCTTCCCCCGGGTTTGCGGACGGCCGCGCCGCGGGACAGCGCCCTGAGCCTGGCGCCGGGCGAGAGCAAGCTCATCCGCATCGCCCTGCTCCCCTCCGCGGAGTCGATGAACAGCACCAATCCCATCGCCGTTTATGCGGAATGGGGCGGCCACCGCAAGGGGACTGTGACGCTGCTGGACCTGCCCCCGGCGATCTCGGTCCACCGGCTGCTCTATGGCCTTGCGCCAAAGGTCTCCTACCCCGTGACGATCCACAATTTTACTACTAACGCTTCCTTCCCCGTAAAGGTGGAAGTCCTTCGGAAGGACAAGCCTGCTGAATCCGTGTATACCGCTACTCAGCAGTGTAGCGCGGCAACGGGTCAGCACCAGGGCCTGCTCTTCGACCTCCAGGCGCCACCCGGCGATTATCTCGTCAAGGTGAGCGCTCTGGGGGTTTCGTATTCCAGTCAGCTCGGGGTCCGCAAACCGGAAGGCAAATGCTTTGCCTATGCGCTGGACCTCAACAGCGACGGGATAAAAGAATATCGCCTGGAGAACGACAGCGTAGAAGTCACCCTGCTGGCCACGGGCGCCAGGGTCATCGACTACACCGTCAAAAGCCGGAAGGATGATATTTTCTTCAAGCTCTGGCCGGAGAAGGCGTCGGACGACAAACGTGTCTTTCGCAAACGCGGCTACTATCCCTTTGGCGGTTTCGAGGACTTTCTGGGACAAGGCAGCATGGAGGAGAACAAGATATACGATGTGCAGCTCGTACAAAAGGAAGGGGAATATGTACAGGTAAAAATGACGGCGGACTATTTCGGCAACCGCCTGGAGAAGACCTTTACGCTCTTCGGCAACTCGCCGCTGCTGGAGATCCGCTGGGCGCTTACCTTTATCAACCCCGAGGCCAAGGTCATCGGGCCGCAGCCTATCCTGGAGCTTGGCAAGGAACACGGGCCCGAAGACGTCTTCATCATACCCGACAAAGAGGGATTGCAGGAGTTCCGCATGCGGCCGGAGATGTATTATGGGCATCTGTTTCACCTTAAAGAAGGCTGGAATGCGGGCTACGATACCAAAGAGGACATCAGCTTCGTCGGCGCATACCCCGCGGATCAACCGCTGTTCCTGCATATGTGGATGAACCATCCGCGCAATACGGAGGCGCATTACTATTATACCGAGTTCCAGCCCTGGACGCCCATTTTCCAGAAGAGCACCATGTATTTCTCGTATTATATCTGGGGCGCCGGCGGCTCCTGGCAGGAGTCGCTAAAGGCCTTGCGAAGCCGGAATTTGATCACGGAAAATAAGTAAAACAACGATCATGCTATACCGACTACACCCATGGCGGCGCGTTTTTTTTCTCTGTATCTATCTCAGGTGCGGGCTGGCCATGGCCGGGGGCATCGATCCGGTCGCGGGTGTCAGGGCTTCCCGCCTTGCCCCCGTTGCCGGTGAGCTCCAGACGGGCGCCATTGTCCTGGACTATCCCAGCCCGGCGATCCCCTTCTATCATATCCGCACAGATCTGCGGCTGCCCAGCCCCTCCATGGTCGAGGTGGAGATGGAGGTGAACGGGAAGACCCTGCGCGCCACGGACCTCTACCGCGAAGGGGAGCTGGACGATAGGAACAGACCCTCGCTTACGCACCGGCCGCCAAGCGGGGCGGGTCTTTCGCAGGACAATACACTTTATTCACATCCATTGCTGGTAGGTTGGGTCTATTGGCGGCCCGGTTACCGCTATGATGTGAAGATCACCGTGCGGATGAAGAAACATACGGACCGGTCGAATGAAGACATGCTACTGACGGCAGTGAGGACCGTAACCGCACCCGCTGGTACGCCTGTGTTCGACAGCGCCTGGAAGCGCTATAAGGCAGTGGTGCTGAGCGAAACGGCGGGTATCGATCGAAAGGCCGAGCCCGTGCAGGTGCTCCTGCCGTTTTATCCCGACGAGGTCACCGACCTGAAGCGGGAAGTCCGCGTCGCGGCTTTCGACCCCGCCAGCCACGAGCTCACGGAGCTGCCCTCGCAGGTCTACGATATCCGGCAATACCTGACCGAAGACAACCTGGCCCCCGACTCCAATGGTAAGCCGACCCACCAGGTGCCGATCTGGCTGCCCACTGTCACGGCGCGGGTCGCCTTTTTGGCGGATGTGCCGGCACGTTCGAGCCGGGTATTCCTCGTCTATTACAAAAACGAACATGCCATGGCCAAGGTCTATCAAACGGACCTGCGGGTACAGGGCGAAGCGCCGGGCCTGCAGATAGACAATAGCCAGCTGTCGGCGGTGCTGCATCCCAAGTCGGGCCACCTCGACCAGCTGACGCTAAAGACAAAACCGGATTATCCGCTCTTCCACCACAAGGAGACCAACGGCGCGATCCACTGGAACCCGGAGATCTATACTCCTCCGAAGCCCTGGACGCACACCTCCGATTGGGATCCGCCGCAGCATAGCAGCTCGCTGAGCGGCCCCGTACTCGCCCAAACCGAAGTATGGGGCTCCCTGCGCGATATCCCGCAGGTGGATGCTTCGGTGCGCTATGAATTCTACCCGGGACAGCCCTATTTTGTCAGCAGCACCTCGCTGCGGATCAACGAGACCGTCCAGGCCATCGCACTGCGCAATGCCGAGATCGTCTTCAAGCGGGAGCTGATCACCAAGGCAGCCTGGTACGATGCGATCCGCGACAGCGTCATCACCTACGACGTGGCGAAGATGCCCGATCTCATGGATATAAAAATAGAAGCGGATGTGCCTTGGATCAGCTTCTATAACGAAGAAAAGGGTATCGGCTTCGCGGGTATCCAGCTGAGCTATGCCAATGCCGGGCTGGAAAACGAGCCGCGGCTGCTGAACCCTTATTTCTATATCACCGGCGGCCCCTGGATCTACTGGGCGCGGGCATTGTCACTATCCTTCCTGGCTTCCAATATGCAGCAGATGATCCCGGTGCTCAAGGGGAATTTCTTCTCCGAGAAATGGGCTTACCTGGTTTATGAAACGGACAAGACCCGACCCTGGGCCCCTGTGCTGCGCTGGCAAAAGCTGCTGACCAACCCCCTGCGGGTAGAGCTGGTGGAAGAAGTGGACGACAGGGTGTCCCGCACCGTTACCGAGCTCTTCGTGGGCAAGGGGAGTAGCGGCTGGGAAGGCAGGGATACAAAAAAGCATTAATTAAACAACAGCATTTTTTTACATGAAAAGAATCATCTTGTTCCTGGCGGCCTGCCCGATCGTTTTGATCGCGGCCGCCGGGGTGGGGAAGCCTACGCCAAACCTCCGACTCGTTGAGAACGGTGCGAGCGCATATACCATCGTTATCCCGGATGCGGCCATTGCCGCCGAAGCCAAGGCGGCCCTGGAATTCCAGCACTATTTTCTAGGGATCAGCGGCTGCCTGCTGCCCATCGTCAAAGAGGGAAGCGTCAAAGCAGCGGCTGGAAAGCATATCTATATCGGCAACGGCAGCTATGTCCGGAAAAACAGCAAAGATGCGGCCCTGCTGGCAGATACCCATAACGACCGCATCCTCATACGGACGCAGGGGACCGACCTGGTGCTCACGGGCACCCGGCCGAGGGGCGCGCT
>JAMFRX010000785.1 GCA_026224995.1 Puia dinghuensis | reverse complement strand
TCGTCCAGCTTTTTGATCAGCCCGAAGAGCGCCCCGCTGGACTCACCGCTGAGCGTGAGGAAATCGGTGTGGTTATCCCGTTTGTGGATAGACTTGTAAATAAATTGCTGACTCAGGACCAGTCCGCTGCGGAAGGCGAGTTGAAGCGACGGGTACTCCTGCAGGTAAGTGTTAAAGCTATCGGTCTTGTCCAGCTGCGTATATTCTATATTTATGGGCCGGTAGAGGAAGGAATGGTTGCCCCGGCTCCACTCGTAGCCGAAGGAGGCATTGACGCTTCGCATGGTAAAGAACTGACGGCGGTCGATATAGGAGCCGTTGACATTCACTACGGAGCGGATGCTGTCCAGCTGGCTCTTGCGCTTGGGCCGCATGAAGCCGGGCAGGTATTGCGGCAGGTGTCTGGGCAGCAGCTCCGGGAAGCTGATGGTATGGGAGATGCTGGCCTGGGTGGTCTGGATAAAATCGGATCCGAGCTCCACGCCACCCCGCAGCGTCGTCGAGCTCAGGACGGACTCCTTAAAGGTGTTGCGGTTGCGCAGGCCGAGGTTCACGTTGATGCCGAACAGGTTGGTGGCGGTGACGATATCGTTGGTATTGCGGGCCACTTCGTAGTCGACATTGAGGTATTGTTTTTTCAGGGGGTAGAGCTTCAGGGTCGCGTTCAGCACGGTGTCCGCTTCGAAGGAAGGGGCGAAGCTCATGGTCTCCTGCTGCCAGGCTCCCATCTGGTTGAAGCGGTTGACGGTGCGATAGGAGTTCTGCAGCGTGTACAGGGAATCGGGCCGGACGTAGATGTTGTTGACGATCACGGAAGGCTTGAACTTGTCCGACCGGGTGATGAGGGTGAATCCTTTTGCGGCGTTGGTATCTATATTGCTCACGGTGACTGTATCTTCCAGGACGATGGGCAGGTCGGGATAGACGGTCACATGGCCGATGGAATATTTGGTGATATGGGTGCTGTCGCGGATAGCCTTTTGTTCGACGGTGACGCTTATAGTGGGGTGCTCTCTTTTTTGTTTGAGCTTTATCAGGAGCGCTTCCTGTTGGAAAGGGTCCAGGTTCGGATCGATCAGCGCGGAAACCACGGTGTCGAGGACGATCATCAGGTCTTCTTTGGAGAATTTGTAGTAGCCGTTGTTGCGGAAAAGATCGATAAGGCGATCCAGCTCCGAGGATACCAGCTGTTTGGAATAGGGCTTGCCCTTCTTCAGCAGGCTTTGTTTGCGTGACTGCAGCGTCAGGGCCTGGAGGGCCGGTGTCGACAGGACGTAGCCAAACGAGTCGAGCTCCAGCTGCTTGCCCGGGTTGACGGTGAAATCGATGGTGACGCGGTATTCGTTCTTATCGGGGTTCTTGAAGCGGACGGTGTCCCGGCGGACCGTATCTTTAATCGTGGGTTTGTAATAGCCGGTGGCGTTGAGCAGGGCGACCATGAAGCCAATGGACCGGCGGACGTTCGCGGTGTCGAAGACGGGCGGGCTAATGACGCGGCGATAGAGGCCTGCGATGGAGACCACCTGGGTCCTGAGGCTGTCGTCCAGCTGGTTGGATAGCTTTTGGGCCAGGTCGGCCCTTATGTCGGGGCGCTGGCTGCCTTCGACTTTGACGTTGACTGCAAAGACAAAAGGCTGGTGATATTGATATTTGCGGGGGACAGTACAGCTGAAGAGCAATGCTAAAAACAGGGTCAGCAGCAGCCATGCAGGATTGGGAAAAGATACAGTAACTTGCCGGCGGCGAAACATAGACAGATTAAACAAACCCTATTCGATTTAACATTTTTTATGTAACGATATGGTGATCACTAAATCGCAGGTCAAATATATTCAAAGTTTAGGCCATAAAAAATTCCGTGATGCGGAAGGTGTTTTTGTGGTGGAAGGACCTAAGATCACCGGCGAGCTGCTGCGGGAGCCGAATATCCGGCTGCGGTCGGCTTATGGGCTGCAGGAGTGGATCGATGGGCTGCCTGCCCATGCCGGCGCGATCACGGCCGTTGACCGGGCCGGGCTGGAGCGGCTTTCCGCGCTTACTTCCCCTAATCAGGTAGTAGCGGTCTTTGAAAAGCCGGCTTTCCCGCCTACGGACCCTAAGGCCGGCGTCCAGCTGGTGCTGGACGGCATCCAGGACCCGGGTAACCTGGGCACTATTGTTCGGTTGGCCGACTGGTTCGGGATCGCGGCCGTCGTTTGCAGTCCCGACAGCGCCGATGTCTTCAACTCCAAGGCTGTTCAGTCGACCATGGGCAGCATCGCCAGGATCCCGGTGTACTATGAGGATGTGGCGGCGGTCCTTCGCCGTGACCCCGGGATGCCGGTCTATGCGGCGGTGCTGGAAGGTGAAAGGCTCTATGGTATGGAGCGTGTCCGGCGTGGCTATATCGTCATTGGGAATGAGTCCAGGGGCATCGGCCCCGCGTTGCAGAACCTATCCAGCCGGCGGATCACGATACCGCGGATCGGGCAGGCCGAGTCGCTGAATGCCGCGGTGGCCACGGGTATCATTTTATCTCATTTGGTAGGGACTTAACGGAACTGGATAGCCTTTGTGGGCTGCATCCTGCGGATCACCACGGTAGGGATCATCAGCACCAGGAAGCAAATGAGGAAGGTGCCGCCATCCACCAGCGGGAGGTGCCACCATTCCAGCTTCACTATGGCTTTGGAAATAAAATAGGCATCTTCCGGCAGGGTGATGAAGCCATAGCGGTCCTGGAGCCAGCAGACGGACAGGCCGAAGACGTTGCCCAGGACCAGCCCGAAGAGGGTGATGATACCGCCCTGGTAGAGGAACATGCCCTGGATGGAGATGTTGGGGGCGCCCAGGGCTTTCAGGATACCGATCATGGTGGTGCGTTCGAGCACCAGGATGATCAGGCAGGTCACCAGGTTCAGGGTGGCGACGACGATCATGATGATCAGGACGATGAGGATCGTGATGTTCTGCAGGTTGAGCCAGTCGAAGATATTGGGATAGATCTCTTCGGTAGTACGGCTGCCCCAGTCCTTGGGGAGCTGCTCGTAGATCTTGTTATTCACCTGCTCTGCCTGCTTATAGTCGTGAGTGAAGATCTCGTAGCCGCCGATCTCGTCGGGCTTCCAGCTGTTCAGCCGCTGGATGAGGCGGAGGTCGCAGATGGCGATGAGCTTGTCATAGTCTTCGATGCCCGTTTTGTAGGTGCCGCAGACGACCATCGGCCTGACCCGGGGCGGCCCGTCCGGCTGGATGAAATAGATGAGGATCTTGTCGCCGGGCTTTATCTTCAGCTGGCCGGCGGTGTATTGGGAGATGACGATCTCGTTGCTGTAGCCGCTGTCGCGAAAATGGGGCCAGCGGCCGCTTTTCAGGAAGCCCTGCAGGTTGCCGAAGTCATAGTCCTTTTCCACTCCTTTTACCTGGACGTAGTCGATGCCCTCTCCGCTGCGGATGACGGCGTATTTGGTGGCAAAGGCCTGGATCGTCCGTATATCGGGATTGGCCTTGAGAAGGCGTAGGACGGTATCGTTCTTTTGGATGGGCGCTTCTTCCGAGATGGTGGCGCGGTTAGGCGAGAAATGCTGCACCCGGATATTTCCCCAGAAGTTGAAGACCTTTTGGCTGATGGCATACTGGAAGCCGTTGGTGAAGGCCAGGGTCAGGATCATGGCCCCCACGCTGATCACCGTTGCCGTGATGGCCAGCCGGATGATAAAGCGGGAGAAAGACCTTTCCCGGTTAAAGGCGATGCGGCGGGCGATGAAGGCTGGAACGTTCAAACGAAATGTTATTAAGTGGTCAAAAATAACGGGTGTGTGCTTACTGGTGAAATTTTTGAGTAATATTATGTCTATGAATCGCAATATTCTGATGATCTTAACGCTGCTGACGGCTGGGACGCTACGGGCGCAGACTCCCGATTTCGTCTTTTCTTCGTCCATCGGCTCACCCCAGCTCTATATGGCCGGCAACCAGCTGGCCTATCCCATCCTCCGGCTGAACAGCAGCGACCAGATGGAGCTCCACTTTGACGACGTGGATGGGGACGTCAAGAATTACTACTATTCTTTCGTCCTCTGCAATGAGGACTGGACGCCTGCGGAAGTCTCCGAGTTCGATTTCATCAAGGGCTTTTCCCAGGTCCGCATCGACCAGTATACCAGCTCCAGCATCGCGCTGACCCGCTATACGCATTTCCAGGCCGTCCTGCCGGATGCCAATTGCGTTCCCATCCACTCGGGCAACTACCTGCTGAAGGTCTTTTTGGATGGCGACACGAGCAAGCTGGCCTTTACCCGTCGTTTTCTTATCGTCGACACCCGAATACCCATACAGGCGCAGTGGATGCAGCCCCAGAACTATGAATTAGCCAAGGCCTTTCAGCATATTCAGCTCCGGGTGAATACTTCGGCGGTCAATCCTGTCAATCCGCTGGACCAGGTGAAGATCGATATTCTGCAGAACTATCGTTGGGATAATGTGGTCAGGGGATTCAAGCCCACCTTTGCGATCAACAATGACCTCCAGTTCAACAATCCGGATGACCTGAACTTTGAAGGCGGGTCGGAATGGCGGTGGATCGACCTGCAGAGCTTCCGGTTTCAATCCGAGCGGATTGCTTCCACCGTCTCTGGCAAGACAGGGACGGATATCGTCGCCAAGCCGGATGGGGACAGGAGCGCCGCTCAGTATTACAATTACAAGGACCTGAATGGCAACTTCAAGCTGGAGACCACCGAGCAGTACAATCCGATGTGGCAGACGGACTATGCCACTGTGCACTTCAGCTTTGTTCCGACCGGCGGGGCCGAATTTCCCGATAAGGATGTTTACGTGCTGGGGCGGTTCACCGGGGGCGGCCTCAACGATTCCACCCGCATGGTCTTCAACCCCGACAAGAAACGATATGAGCGCGCCTTCTTTTTAAAGATGGGCTACTACAGCTATTCTTATGTCACCGTGGATAAAAGCGATGCGACGATGAAGCCCACTTTCGGCTTCACGGAAGGTAATCATATAGAGACGGAGAACAATTATATTATCCTCGTATACTACCGGGCGCTCGGGGCCCGGGCAGACGAGCTGGTAGGCATGTCCCGGTTCAACAGCGTCACGGCGAAATAAAATTATTTAGGTTTTAGTTCTGTCTTCCGTATATTTGCAGCGGCAAAGTCTTATACGACCAGCTCCCGCTGAACCCCGCCAGGGCCGGAAGGCAGCAACGGTAGGTGGTCGTAGCGGTGCGATATAAGTAACTTTGCCATTTTTTATTTCCCCTATTCGATCTTTTTTAAATACCCCCATCCTCCCGGGATATTCTTATCTTTATACTCCAAAATAAAGCATCTTTTTATGAAATTTTTTATCGACACCGCCGATCTGGCACAAATCAAAGAAGCAAACGACTTAGGCATTTTAGATGGCGTCACGACTAATCCTTCACTGATGGCGAAAGTCGGCATCAAGGGAGAGGCAGCAGTAACCAACCATTATAAGACGATCGCAGAGCTGGTAGACGGGGATGTAAGTGCGGAAGTGGTATCGACTCAATTTGACAAGATCATCGAGGAAGGGAAGAAGCTCCATGCGATCCATCCGAATATCGTGGTAAAGGTCCCGATGATCAAGGACGGCATCAAGGCGCTCAAGTGGTTTAGCGACAACGGGATCAAGACCAACTGTACGCTGGTGTTCTCGGCTGGTCAGGCCATTTTGGCCGCTAAGGCCGGCGCCAGCTATGTATCGCCTTTTATCGGCCGGATCGACGACAGCAGCTGGGATGGGGTAGAGCTCATCGCGCAGATCGCCGACATCTATAACATCCAGGGTTGGGAAACGGAGATCCTCGCCGCTTCCATCCGCAGTCCTTTGCACATTGTGAAATGTGCCGAAGCGGGCGCCAATGTGATCACTTCGCCGCTGGAATCCATCTTGGGCCTGCTGAAACATCCGCTTACGGATATCGGCCTGGCCAAGTTCCTGGAGGATGCGAAGGCCTGGAACTAATCCAGATAAATAATTGCTTTTATGGATAAAGCTACAGCCGGCTCCGTGCATGCAGGGGGTGGGCTGTAGCTTTTTGTATTTCCCCGAACCGGGCCACTTCTCCTATGAGGATGATGGCGGGGTGGGTGAGATGCTGTGTCGCGGCGATCTGTTGTAGGTCGGCTACTATGCCCAGCGCCACCTGCTCGTGCGGGAGCGACCCGTGCCGGATGATGGCCGCCGGCAGATGACCATAACCCTCTTGTGTATAGACAGCCGCGATGGCTTCTAGTTTTTTCATCCCCATATAGATCACTACTGTGGCCCTGCTCTTCATGGCCAGCCGTAGGTCGGCCGGGAAAGAGCCGTCCGTTGCCGTTCCGGTAAGAATCCAAATGCTTTCGCTGAGCCCCCGATGTGTGAGGGGGATGGAGGAGAGGCCTGCCGTCTGCATGCTGGTGATTCCCGGGATATACGATACGGGCAGGCCGAGCTCTCGCGCAAACAGCACTTCTTCGAATCCCCGGCCGAAGATAAAAGGGTCGCCGCCTTTGAGGCGGACGATCGTCCCGCCTTTGAGGGCCTTCTGCCGGATGAGCTCGTGGATAGCCTCTTGACTTGTGGCGGGGCCATAAGGTTGTTTGCCTACGCAAATGCGTTCGCAGCCTGCGGGGGCCAGCTCCAGCAAGGCGGGGTTTGCCAGGTGGTCGTAGAGGATGGTATCGGCCTTTTGAAGGGCGCGCCAGGCTTTTACCGTCAGCAGTTCCGGGTCCCCGGGACCAGCGCCTACCAGGATGAGCTCGGCAGGGGGAGGGACAATATTCATCGAATTGTATTTGTTGATATATGACATATATCATGGAAATTACTAAAAAATGCTCATGAGTGTGCTTGTTTTGTTGTATATATAATATATAAGCAGATAAAATTGCGTATAATTGTATTAGGATATTATATTAATATAATTTTAATGTTATGAATAAGCCAGTCGTGGTCGTTATTGGGAATGGGATGGTCGGGCATCGGTTCTGTGAGAAATTAAGGGCCGCGGGTGGTTTCCGGATCATTGTTTTCGGCGAGGAGCCGCGTCCGGCCTATGACCGGGTGCATTTGAGCGAATACTTTAGCGGCCGATCGGCTGCCGATCTCAGCCTGTCGATGGCGGGCTGGTTCGATGATGAGGAGATCGTTCTGCATCTGGGCGACCCGGTACGGGAGATCGACCGGCAGCAGCGGCTGGTCCATTCCGGTA
>JAMFRX010000784.1 GCA_026224995.1 Puia dinghuensis | reverse complement strand
GACGTGTCGACATTGTCGTATGTCTTGAGCCTGGCAATGGCCGAGTCGATACGGCGCTTCGCCTTTGCAGGATCTGCATAAAAAGGCGCCGTAAAGGCCTTGGCGCTGTCCGGATTGTCCGCCACCTTGCCGTTCCCGAAGATGTCCAGCGCCATGGCCACATAGCCCAGTTTCGCCAGCATCAGCGCCCGCCTCTTGGGGTATTCGTTCAGGCCCCACCATTCCGGGATGACGATCACCGCCGGCCGCTTGCCCTTCACGGAATCGTTATAGACAACATAAGCCTGCAAAGTTGAGCTGTCAGCAGGAAAGGAGATGGTCTCTTCCTTGATACCCGTGGAATCACCACCGGCCGACGCCGTGGACGTCTTTGCGGGTTCATTGTTGCAAGCGCTGAACAGGAAGGTCAACAGCAGGCTGCCCAGTAGTTGTTTTGGATAGTTCATGGAGATCATCACGTAGAGATTTGCTATAAAAGTAGCCTTTCCCGGGCTCAGCCGCATCACTACGCAAAAAGATAGCCTACCGCCCCTGTCTCACGACATTCGGATTATCCCGGATCTGCACATTCACGACAGTCCCGATAGCCTTCAAATTGTCAGCCATCTGCTCCAGATTGCCTAAAGAATTGTCCGACTTGTAATACGCAGCCTCTATGGACAATTCGCCCCCGATCTCCTCCTCGTGGACGTCCTTGGCCTTGCACTGCCTAAGGATCATCATCACCTCCCGCCGGGTACCGGCATCCTTTACACATTCTACTTGCAATACATAAGAGTCTTCCATTCCGACTACGGGAGCCGTACTGGCACAGCCGGATAAAATAACAATAAGGGGTAAGAGGAGCTTTTTCATATGCCTGGTTTTGATTGACAAAACGTCAATCCACTTCAGTGCCAAAACCAAGCATCCTGTTTATCAACGGTTTACAAAACACCAATCTACGAAGGTGTTCGTTTATATTACGAAAGTGTTCGTATATGAACACTTTCACGGTAACGCAAAAGCTGTATAGGAATCGCCCGACTTCTTATGGAGCTTGCCCCCGCCGCAGGCGATGACCACATACTGTCGACCATCCACCGCATACACGCTCGGGGTGGCAAACCCCGCCGCCGGCAGCTCAGCCTCCCATAACAGCTGCCCCGTCCGCTTGTTATACGCCCTCAGCCTGGCATCGCTGGTAGCGGCGATAAAGAGCAGCCCACCGGCCGTCACCACCGGACCGCCATAGTTTTCGGTGCCGGAATGGATACCCCTCGCCTTTAGCTCGGGATAGTCGCCCAGCGTATCCTTCCAGACGATGACGCCCCGATTCAGGTCGATAGCCGTCAGCGTGCCCCAGGGCGGCGCCACCGCCGGATAGCCTTCTTTCGTCAGGAATTTGTTGTAGCCGGTAGCATGATAGGGCATTTGATAGTAAGGGTCCTCCGGCTGCTTGTCTGCATTGACGAAAGGTTTTCCCTGCCCTGCCGTATTGTCGAGCACAAAGGCCGCCAGCGCCCCCTTTTCGGCCTCGCTCAGCTGCTTGAAAGCCGGCATCATCCGCCGGCCGGAAGAGATCAGTGTAAGGAACTGGTCCGCATTGTATTTCTTCTGCACGCCCACAAGCGTTGGGAAATTCCCCCCACCCTGCCGGTTGGCGCCATGACAGACCTGGCAATTGGCGGCATATAAGGCCCTGCCCGCCTGCCCCACCGTAGGCCGCGCGTCGGGAACAGCCTCCTTGTTGTCGGCCGCCGCCAGGACTTCCTCGGTCTTCTTCGCATCCACCATCGTCAGTATCCACGGCATCTCGTTGGCATTCACATACAACAGCCCCGTCTCCTGGTCATAAGCCGGTCCGCCCCACTCGGCGCCCCCGTCGAAGCCAGGAAAAATGACCGTCCCTGCCTTGCCAGGCGGGATGAAGAGCCTGCCCGTATGATACCCCGCCAGTCGGCGGCGGATATCCTGATAAGAAGTATCCGGCACAAGCGTATTGAGGTCTTTTTCGGTCAGGGATTGCCGTGCATACACCGGCAAAACAGCGGGGAAAGGCTGCGTCGGCGACAGCCGCTCGCCCGGCAATGCGCTGTCCTGCGGCACCGGCCGCTCCTCTACAGGATAGATCGGCTGCCCCGTGGCCCGGTCCAGCAGGAAGATGAATCCGGTCTTCGCCAGCTGAACCACCGCGGCTATCTCCTTGCCGTCTTTTTTTATCGTCACCGGCACCGGCGCCGTCGGCGGATCACGGTCCCAGATATCATGATGCACCGTCTGAAAATGCCAGATCCGCCTGCCGGTGGCCGCATCCAGAGCGAGCACACAGTTGGCGAACAGATCGTTGCCAAGCCGCTTGCCGCCATAGAAATCATAGGAGGCAGACCCCACCGGCGCAAACAGCACGCCCTTCTCCTCGTCAAGGCTAAAGCCACCCCAGGCATTGACCCCACCCAGATGTTTATACGCCGCCGTATCGTCCCAGCTCGCATAGCCCTCTTCCCCGGGATAAGGTATGGTATGGAAGATCCATCGCAGCTTGCCCGTATGCACATCGTAGGCCCGGATATGCCCAGGCGCCGCCGCCGCTTCCTCATCCACCCTATCGCCCACGATTATGAGGTCTTTATAGATGATGCCCGGCGTAGTGCCGGCTACATATAGCTTTTTAATATCGCGTCCCAGGTCATTGTGGAGATCGATCTTCCCGCTGTCACCCCAGGCCGGGATCGCACTGCCCGTAAGCGCATCGACGCAGTAAAGCGAAGATCCGGCGGAATAAAAAAGCCGCTGGTCCTCTGCTCCGCCTTTGTAATAAGCCACACCTCTGCAGGCGTTGATAGCGATCCTGGGCGTGTCCCCATTCACCGGCTTCGCGGGGTCGAATACCCAACGCATCTGCCCCGTATTGGCGTCGAGCGCAAAAAGCTTCAGCCGCGGCGACACCCCATACAGCACCCCATCGATGACCAGGGCATTCACCTGGATCTGCGACATGCTGTCCCCGTCGCCCGTATGGTACTCCCAAACCTTTTTCAGCTGCCCGACATTGCCGGTATCCATCTGTACCAAAGGAGAATAATGTGTATTCGCCGGACTCCCGCCATAGACGGACCAATTCCCGTTCGTCTCACGGGCATGATTACAAGCAGCTAACAATAAAAGCAGGGGAAGCAAACGATCGATTAGAAGGCGGGGACGCATGCGGTCTTTTAACGATGAATATACTAATTAGCTGATTAACGATTCCACCCTTAAGGGATTTTTCGTGAAAAAAAACCCGTACCTTCCTACATGGACGTAGATTTTGTCAACGTCCCCCTGCCAGGCGAGCATATCTATTACCTGGTACCCAGTCAAATCCATTTCAACATAAAGACCAATGAAGGAGAAGCCTGGTTCATCTCCGTGAACCCAACCTTGATACCCAAGAATTTTAAAAAGGTCTTCGAGGGCAATTTGCTTCTTCAAAAACCGGTGAAATTGGATACCCGCCCGCGTTTGCGTCCGACCCCACGGTTAACGACCACGAACCCACCAGGCAGGCCCCCCATCTGCCCGCCCCAGCAACGCCGGTACTGGACATCTTCCTCACAAGCCTGTACACCCAGGTGGAGGCCCCTCTGGACGATGCCGACTTTGGCGTCGATCAGCTGGTAGACCTCCGGCTTTGGAAGCCCCGCCTATTTTACCAAATGCTTCCGGGAAGTCTACGGGCTCACCCCCACTGATTTCGTTCGACAGAACAAGGCCAGCTTCCACCCCGATACCCCAGATACACCCGGTATCGCAATACGCCTGGATCCGCCAGACAACCACATGCCTGACCCAGCCAGGGGCAACGTCTCTGTTTAAAAT
>JAMFRX010000783.1 GCA_026224995.1 Puia dinghuensis | reverse complement strand
GGGAAGAGCCGGTAGCCGGTGATGCCGCAGAAGGGAGAGTATTTTGTCTTTGCCGGTTCGTCCTGTCGCGGATAGGGGAACAAGGTATAGCTTGTCCCGTCCGTCTCCTTTCCAAAGACATATACATAGCATTCGGTGGTATTCTTTACTTCCATTTTGAAGCGGATACCTTTTTTCACCGGGGAGACGGTGCCGAAGATGTTACCGCCTTTCAGCTGAAGCGGGATATAGTCGTCATTGATCGTCTTCGTGCCTTCATAATGGACCTGTACCAGGCCGATCTCGCAGGAGAAGGGTTCATTGGCCGCCGCGCCGGTCCTGGCCATGGGTTCGATACCATAGGCTTCGCGGACGAAGAACTTGAAATCGGGATAGCGGACCCAGGCGAAGCCGTTGTTCCCCCACTGCGCCCCCCAGCTGTTCATGAGCAGGAAGGCGCCGCCATATTTGCGGTCGTCATAGCCGACCACGCACTGGGCATGGCCGCCGAAGCCGATCATGCTGTGGTCCTCTTCCGTTGGCTCCCAGAGGTCCTTGCCCAACATGGGCTGCATATAGCTCCCGCCTACCTGCATGCCAATGACGACGGGAGCACCCTGGGAGATGTTCTCCTTGATGGCGCGGAGGTCGATGACGTTGTTGCGGTCACCGGGGGTGAGGCGGGTGAAGCCGCGCATCTTGTATTGGCGGGCCTCTTCGAGGAGCTGCTGGTCCGGCTGTTTGGCGCAGTCCTGGTCGCTATACGGGAACTGGTCGTAGGGTACGCTGCCGCTCTTCGTCATGAACTCCATCGCCCGCTCAATATAGGAGCCGTCGCAATTCTCCACGCCGATCTGGTTGTAGAGGAACGAGGGGCTGAATTTCAAGCTATTGGGGTCGGCGCCGGTACGGGCGGCCTCTTCGATGGTGCGGGCGGCATAGGCGCTGCTCCAGGCTACGCAGCTACCCTGGTGGCCCTGGTCGCCGACAGCGGGGGCGAACTTCTGAAGGTTTGCTGCTTCGGGGAGCGGGTTCCTGGTGCTATCGTCCGAAAGGGATTCGTAGATGTTCGCTTTTTCGAATTGCCGCGGGTCGAGATAGCCACCGGTGAAGAGCCCCTGGGCAGCATGGCTTATCGCGCCGGTGCCCCCATTGCAGCCGCCGCGGCCCAGCAGGAAGTAGCCGCCGACGACGAGTACCAATAATACGATGAGGCCGCGACCGCGAAAGAGGCCCAGCAGGAGGAGCAGGATGCCTATGAGGCCGCCACCTCCCCCACCCCCGGGGTCGAAGCCACCTCCGCCACTGCCACCGGAGCTCTCACCACTGTTGTCCTGCGGGTCCTGGGGGTCGTCGACCATTCTGATGGGCATGGCGTTACATTTAATTAATATAAATGTAAGCTTATTGCCGCTACATTTAGCTGATGAAACAGACAACTCTTTTTGTCCTGGTGGCGCTGGCTTGCATCGTTAGGGTGCATGCACAGCAGCCGGCGCCTGCCCGCAACCTGGTGATCTTCCTGATGGATGGCTATCGCTGGGAGGAGCTATATCGTGGGGCCGACTCGACTATTTTGTTCAACAAGCATTATAACCGGATAGATTCTGCGTGGACGGTGACCAAGTACTGGGCTGGCGATGTGCAGGCCCGGCGGCAGAAGCTGATGCCTTTTGTATGGGAGACGATCGCCGCCAAGGGTCAGCTCTATGGAAACCGGGATGCGGGCAGCCTGGTGAATGTGAAGAACAAATACCAGTTCTCTTATCCGGGGCGGAGCGAGGCGTTTACCGGCTATTATGATTCCGCGATCAACAGCAACGACTATCCGGACAATCCCAATACCAATGTCCTGGAATTCATCGACAAGCAACCGGATTTTCATGGGAAGGTCGCCATCTTCTCCTCCTGGGATGCGGATGCCCGGATCTTCAACCGGCATCGCAATGGCATGCTGGTGAATATCTATGGGGAAGACGTCGGCGGTCCGCTGACCCCGCTGCAGCGTGAGGCCAATACGTGGCAGCATCTGCTGCCTGATATCTTCGGCAGCGGCGAGCGGCTGGATGCCGCGACCTATGCGATGGGCAAGGCCTACCTGCTGGCGCAGCATCCGCGGGTGCTCTACATAGACCTGGGCGACCCCGACGATTTTGCGCATGCCGGCGACTATGGCGATTACCTGGATGCGGCGCATTATGCCGATGCCATGTTCAAAGATATCTGGACGACACTGCAGCAGGATCCTTTCTATAAAGACAAGACGGCGTTGCTGGTATTCCCCGACCATGGCCGGGGTGTAGGTCCGCAGTGGACGGATCATGGACAAGGCGCTCCGCCAAGCGGGCAGACCTATTTCCTGGCGTTGGGTGCGGGTGTAGCGACAAAGGGGGAGGTGAAAGGCGGGGAGCAGATCTACCAGCAGCAGTATGCGCAGACGATAGCTTCTTTATTGGGGCTGAAGTTTACGGCCGAGCATCCGGTGGCGGAAGGGGTGGTGCTGGCGCATTAATGCCCTACAATTCTATTTGATTGCGGAGCAGGTCTTCGAAGACGTCGCGGCGGCGAATGAGGTGCGGCTGGCCGTCTTTTACCAGCACTTCGGCGGGCTTGTAGCGGGAGTTGTAGTTTGAAGACATTTCGAATCCGTAGGCGCCGGCGTTGTAGAAGACGAGGTAATCGCCTTCGCGGACTTCGGCGATCGTCCTGTCCCAGGCGAAGGTGTCGGTCTCGCAGATGTTGCCGACGACGGAGTATTTTTTGGGGGCGCCCTGCGGGTTGCTGATATTTACGATCTGGTGATAGGAGTCGTAGAACATGGGCCGGAGGAGGTGGTTGAAGCCGCTGTCGACGCTAACGAAGGTGGCGGCGTCGGTTTCCTTGATCACGTTGACCTTGGTCACAAAGTACCCGCATTCACTGACGAAGAACTTACCCGGCTCGAACCAGACCTGCAGGGGGCGGCCGCCGGGGTTGGGGTGGTTGGCGAAGGCTTCGGAGACTTTTTGGGCGAGCAAGGGGATGTCTGTTTCCGTGTCGCCGTCTTTATACGGCACTTTGAAGCCGCCGCCGAGGTCTATGAATTTCAACTCCTTGAATTTCGGGATCAGGTCGAAGAGGATGCCGATACCTTTAACGAACACGTCGACATCTTTGATCTCGCTTCCGGTGTGAATGTGCAGGTCGGTGATATGGAGGTCGTATTTTTTTACGAGTTGGAGGACCTTGTCGGCCTGATCTACCGGGATGCCGAACTTGCTTTTGTCATGGCCCGTGGAGATCTTGAGGTTGCCGCCGGCCATGATATTGGGCCGGAGACGAATACCGACGGGATAGCTATGGCCATATTTCTTCCCGAACTTTTCCAGGTTGGAGAGGCTGTCGACGTTGATGATGACGCCGAGGGACTGGGCTTCTTCGATCTCGTCGAAGGCGATGCCGTTGGAGGTATAGAGGACCCTTTCCCTGGGGAAACCGGCATAAAGGGCAAGCTTTACTTCGTTTATTGAGCTGCAGTCGACGTTGGCGCCGAGGCTGAGGATATACTTTAAGATATTGATATTGGTGAGGGCCTTGCAGGCGTAGAAGAAGACGGTATCGGTGTTTTTGAATGCGGTGGTGAGCTTTTGGTATTGTTCGCGGATCTTTTCTGCGTGGTAGACGTAGAGGGGTGTTCCGAACTGTTGGCCGATGTTGATGAGGGTTGCTGGGGTTAGTTGCTGGGGCATGGGGTGGGTTTAGGGATGAGCGCGGGGGGACGGGTCTTCGTCTTCGTCGGACTCGTCGGAGGCCGGGTCATGGTGATCGGGAGTATCGCCTTCGTCGCCTTCCTCGTCGGATTCGCCTTGTTCATCGGGGGATTCATTAGGGGATTCGGCGGACAGGTCGTCGTCGGCGTAGGGGGGGATGGGTTCGTCGAGGGTGGAGGCATCGCCGTCGTCGGGTTGCTCGTCGGATTCCTCGGTGTCCGGTTCGGGGGCATGGGAGCCTTCGGCGGCAGGGGACTCGATGTCGGACCCGTCAGCGTCCACCAGCAGCTCACCTTCTTCGGAGACGATGAGGGTGGATTCGTCTTCGGCGGTATTGGGCTGAAGAGGGGCCATTTCATCCGGGCTATGGGTGATAAGGGTCGGCTCTACGAGGGTCTCGGCGAAGATCTCTTTGAGCTTGGGCAGGTCGGCGGCCGAATTGATGCCGAAATAATCCATGAACGTCTTGGACGTCGTATAGATCAGGGGCTTGCCGACCATATTCTCATTGCGGCCCGAGATGATGATCAATTCCTTTTCCAGGAGCTTTTGGATCGAATAGTCGCTGCTGACGCCGCGGATGGATTCGATCTCGCCCTTGGTAATGGGCTGTTTGTAGGCGATGATAGCCAGGGTCTCGAGCGCAGCGGAAGAGAGTCGTTTGAGGAATTTCTCGCCGTTGAGCTGGGCGACGGTCTTGTGATAGTCTTTTTTGGTGAGGAACTGCCAGCCGCCGCCGCTTTCCCTTACCTCGAAGGGGTAGAATTCGGAAGCATATTTCTCGATGATGCCGTCCAGGGCCGTCTGGATCTGTTCGAGGGTGAGCTTTTCCTCCATGAAGCCGAACGCGTTGTTGATGAGCTCCGTGATCTCCATGGAGGTCAGGGGCTTGTCACTTGCGAAGATCAGCGCTTCGATATGCGGGATGATGTTTCCGATTTCCATATGCTAAGTTTGCGGCCGGCAGCCGGAGGGGGGCGCCGGTCTGATAATACCTTACCCCTGAAGCGCAGCGGCGCCG
>JAMFRX010000782.1 GCA_026224995.1 Puia dinghuensis | reverse complement strand
TGGAAAGTTGGGGCCGCTGAAACAGATCAATGCCGGCGTTTTGAATGTTGGCTACACAGAATCGGGTCCCGCCGCCGGACCCGTTGTCCTGCTGCTGCATGGCTGGCCCTACGATATTCACAGCTATGCCGATGTTGAGCCCTTATTGACCGCAAAAGGCTACCGGGTGATCATCCCATACGTGCGGGGCTGTGGTACGACGCAATTCCTTTCCACTGAAACTTTTCGCAATGGCCAGCCGGCAGCGGTGGCGCAGGATGTCATCGACCTGATGGATGCGTTAAAGATCGAAAAGGCGATCATCGGCGGGTTCGACTGGGGAGCACGGTCGGCCAATGTCGTCGCGGCGCTTTGGCCCGAGCGCTGCAAGGCCATGGTCTCGGTGAGCGGATATCTGATGGCTGGTGTTGCCGCCAACAAACAACCTCTACCGCCGGCGGCGGAATACCAATGGTGGTACCAGTTTTACTTCGCCACGGAACGGGGCGCGCTAGGCTATGACAAGTACAGGCGTGACTTTGGAAAGCTCATCTGGCGGACTGCTTCGCCCAAATGGGCCTTCGATGAAGCGGTGTTCCAACGCAGCGCGGCATCCTTCGACAATGCGGACTATGCTACTATCGTGATCCACAATTACCGGTTCCGCCTCGGCGTAGCGGATGGCGAGTCGAAATATGCCGGGCTGGAGGCCCGGATCGCGGAACGTCCGACCATCTCTGTCCCGACGATCACCCTGGAAGGGGATGCCAATGGCGCCCCGCATTTCCCGGACGATAGCGGCTATCGCGATAGATTCACGGGCAAATATGCCAATCGGGTCATTACCGGAGGCATCGGACATAACCTGCCGCAGGAGGCTCCGGCGGCATTTGCCCAGGCCATCGTGGATGTCGATCGCCTTTGATAGCTTCCTAATAGTGCATCATTTTTTCGATGCCAAGGCGTTTGAGCTTTGATGTCAAGGTGCTGGGCGGGATCCCCAGGAACTTCGCGGCTCCCTTGCCCCCGGCTACCCGCCAGTTACAATCTCTGAGGACCTTGATGATGTGCTCCCGTTCGTTCTCCTCGATCGTTTTTACATTGATCTCGTTTGTCGATCTTGCGCTTACGTCTTTTAGCCTTCTGAGCGGAAGATGAATTTGTCTTAGTATATTATCATCGGACAACAATATGCTCCGTTCAATGGTGTGTTCCAGCTCACGTATATTCCCGGGCCAGTCGTAGTTCATGATCTGTTCGAGAACCTGCTTGCTGACCATAGTGATCCTTGTGCCTGTTTTCTTTGAAAGCTTTTGAATAAAATGAATGGCCAGCGAAGCAATATCTTCACGCCTGTTCCTCAGCGATGGAAGGCTGATGGGGAAAATATTCAGCCGGTAGTAAAGATCGGCTCTGAACTTTCCTTCCTCCACTTCTTTTTCCAGGTCGCGATTGGTGGCGGCAATAATTCGCACGTCGACATGAATAGTGCCTCGCCCCCCAATTCGTTCGATCTCTTTTTCCTGCAAAGCCCGAAGCAATTTAACTTGCAATTCTAAAGGCATCTCGCCTATTTCGTCCAGAAAAAGGGTGCTTCGGTCCGCCAGCTCAAATTTTCCTACCCTGCGATCCGTTGCGCCTGTAAAGCTGCCGCGTTCATGGCCAAATAATTCCGATTCGATCAGGTTGGCCGGTAGTGTCGCGCAATTGACTTTAACCATAGTTTTCGCCTTACGCGAGGAGTTGTTGTGGATGGCCCGGGCGACGAGCTCTTTTCCTGTCCCTGTCTCCCCCAAAATCAATACTGTGCTGTTGGTCGGCGCCACTCTCGAGATCAGCCGGAGCGTTTGCTGGAGCTCTGCACTTGTGCCGATGATTTCTGGAAAATCCTGATTGGTTTCGATGCCTTCCTTGAGGCATAATTGTTCTTCCTGGAGCTGCATGGTCTTTAGTTTTTTAGGTCAATATCCTGGGTTTGTTTGCTTACAGTTATTGTTTTGCCATCGATGTGAAAATGGGCGCCAAAATAAGACAGGATGCCTAACGCCTCTGAAGCATTTATATTCCTGTACAATTTTCCTTTAACTGTTCTCTTTGTCGGGGGACCCTTGTAGACGACTTGTACATTATACCATCGGGCCACCTGGCGCATCACCGTCTGTATATCTGCCCGGTCAAAGTAGAAATAGCCATTCTTCCAGGCTATTGCTTTATCGGCATCGACATTTTTTAGTTCAAAGGAGCTGTCATCCGGCCGGATCGTCGCTTGTTGCCCCGCTTTCAGGATCGCCGATGCGGAACCTTTGCTAACTTTTATACTGCCCTCCAGTAACGTTGTATTTATGGTGGATTCGTCGTCGTAAGCATTGATGTTCAAATGGGTGCCGAGATCTTCAACGAGCTCGTTCCTGACCGTGATCTTAAATGGTTGCCTGGGGTTGTGGGCGATCTCGAAATAGACCTCGCCCGTTATTTTTACTTTGCGTTCCTTGCCATTGAATACAATCGGGTAGGTGATGGAGGATGCGGCGTTGAGCCAGGCCTTGGTGCCATCGGGCAGCTGCAGGGAGTAGTGCTCGCCTGCATTGGTAGTCAGCGTGTTATATATCATGTTTCGCGATGTGCCGGGCTGGCTTTTGCTATACATGAGCTGTCCGTCGAGCGAGCTGATGGTCTGGTCGCCTTGCCGGGCAAGGATTCCGCTGTGCGAGCTATCAAGGGTGATCGTCCGGCCGTCGAGCAAGGTTAAATGAGCCTTGGTACCGGCAGGGGATATATCTTTTTCCAGCGGCTGGAACCGGGCGATAGGTGGCGTTGTGTTTTTGCGAGGGATAAAAAGGCTTCCAGCATAGACGATAATAAGGACGGCTGCAGCCGCGGCGATACGAG
>JAMFRX010000781.1 GCA_026224995.1 Puia dinghuensis | reverse complement strand
GCTGGCTGGAGAATGGCAGCTATGTACGCGTAAAGAACGTGGCCTTGTCCTACAACTTCCCCGGCTCGTACTTTCACGACAAGCTGCATGGCCTGAAACTCTTCGTCAGCGGCACCAACCTGATCACTTTTACCAAGTATAGCGGGTATGATCCGGAAGCCGCCACAGGTGTCGACGCCATGGCAGGTATCGATCTGGCTACCTACCCTTCACAAAAAACAGTATCTGTCGGTTTAAACGTAAACTTTTAAACAATGAAAAAGTTATTTCTTTTTGCCATAACCGTTCCCGTTTTAAGCGGTCTGCTTTTTTCGGCCTGTGCTAAACTAAAGGAGGTTCCGCCGGGCCAGATTGCCGGGGAAGACTTTTATCAGAGCGCGGCGGATTATAACGCCGCCATCGTAGGCGTCTATGAGCCGCTGTTCTATAACTACACGTCCTGGGATTTCAACGGACCTTTTATCCTGTGCTACGGAGCGGAAGACTGCACCACTCGCCCGCAGGCCACAGACAGCAAGAACTTCGACGAGTTCAAGCCCAGCGCTTCCAGCTCGACACTTGCACAGTGCTGGCAATTCCTCTACAAGTCGATTGAAAACTCCAACAACATCATTGGCGCGTTACCAAAAGCGACTAAGATCACCCCTGCGGCGGCCGCCCCTTTCGACGGAGAGGCCAAATTCCTGCGGGCGCTGAACTATTTTTATCTCACCCGCTGGTGGGGAAAGGTTCCGCTGATCACCGAGAAGAACCAGTTGGGAGCCGATACGGTCATGGAGACGGACCCAGCCGCAATCTACACGCAGATCGTCTCCGATCTCCAGGATGCGATCAAGGAGCTACCCGCAACACAGCCAGCGGCTACACGTCCGACTATTGGTACCGCAGAGGGTCTGCTCGCGAAGGTCTATGTCACCATGGCGGGATGGCCGATACTGGATAACACCAAATATGCACTGGCGCGCGACCAGGCGCAGGCCGTCATCGCCAGCGGCAAATACAGCCTCGCACCGGTTTTTCAGGATCTATGGCTCGCCGCCAACAAAATGACGAATCCGGAATTCATGTTCTTTTTGAATGGCATTTCCAATGCAAGCTCCGCAGTCGGCTCCCACCACCACGTCGCTACCCGTCCTACGGAAGAAGGTGGCTGGTCCGACCGGTTCTCCGAGGCCCGCTTCCTGAATGAGTTCCCTGTCGGACCCCGCAAGGATGCCTCCTTCCACACCACGTTTACTACTGGTATTAACTGGTCGCAAAGCCTGTATGCACAACCGTATATCTCCAAGTACCGCGATGCCGGCGCCGCAGCGACGCTGGATGGCGGGATCATCAATCCTAACGCCGGTGACGGGTTCTCCGTGCTGCTCCGATATGCCGATGTATTGTTGCTGTACGCCGAGTCCGCGAATATGGCCGAAGGCGGACCCTCGGCCCAGGCTTATAGCGCCATCAACCAGGTTCGCCGTCGCGCACAGGGCGTAGATGCCAACACACCAAACGCCACCTTTGACCTCGTTCCAGGTTTGACGCAGGCCGCCTTCGATGACAGCGTCATCGCCGAACGCAACTGGGAGCTGGCCTTCGAAGCCAACCGATGGTTCGACCTGGTCCGCAAGCAGATGGTGGAAGCGGTCAACAAAAGCCTCTACCCGAATGTCGATCAGCACAACTACATACTGCCGAAACCGACTTCCGAGCTGGCGCTTTTGAAAGGCTATTTGAACCAGAATCCCGGCTATTAATGTTCGACCGTGCCCGTTATATCGTGTTACTGCTGGCGGCCTTCCCCTTCATGGACTGCCGCCAGCCTGGGAAGAAGCCCCTGTTTGACGGACTCACGTCCGCTCAAACAGGGCTTTCTTTTACCAATACCATCACGGAGTCCGACAGCGTGAACCTCTTCGTCAACGAATACGCCTATATGGGCGGAGGCGTCGGCATTGGGGACTTCAACCACGACGGGCGCCCCGATGTCTTCCTGGCAGGCAGCCAGGTGTCGAGCCGGCTCTTCCTCAACGACGGCAATTTCCACTTCACCGATATCACGGCCAAGGCCGGCGTACAGACGGATCAGTGGTGCACCGGCGTCAGCGTCGTAGATATCAACAACGACGGCTGGCCCGATATCTACGTATGCGTCTCGGGTAACCTCCCCGGCAAACATCGCCACAACCTGCTCTTCATCAACAACCGTGACAACACTTTCACCGAGTCCGCCGCCGCCTATGGCCTCGACTACAGCGGGTATTCCACCCAGGCCGTCTTCTTCGACTATGACCGCGACGGCGACCTGGATATGTTTCTGCTCAACCACCGCCTGGATCACAACCGGCCCAACAACATCACCGGCCGCGATACCTCCGGCAACTCCCCCGCCGCCGACCGGCTCTTCCGGAATGACGGGACGGCAGGCCATCCGCATTTCGTGGATGTCTCGCTTGCCGCGGGCATCCGCGACGACGGCTATGGTCTCGGCGTGGCCGTGAGCGATCTCAACAACGATGGTTGGCCGGATATCTATGTGTCCAACGACTACCTGGGCAACGACGAGCTCTGGCTTAACAAGGGCAATGGGACCTTCGTCAACACGATCGCCGCCAGCGTCCACCACCAGAGCTATTCCGGCATGGGCGTCGACGCCGCCGATATCGACAACGACGGTCTCGCCGATCTCATGACCCTGGACATGATGCCGCCCGAGAACAGCCGCAAGAAGACCATGTATTCGTTTATGAGCTATGAACGATACCAGATGGAACGCGATGCGGGCTATCAGCCGGAATATATGCGGAATATGCTGCAGCTGAACATCGGCAGTTTCGACGCGGGGGGCAATGGGGGCGGATCGGCGCGCGTGGATGTGCCACATTTCAACGAGATCGGTCAGCTTGCCGGTGTAGCCGAGACCGACTGGTCCTGGAGTGTCCTCCTCGCCGACTTCGACAACGACGGCTGGAAGGATATCCATATCACCAACGGCATGGGCAAGGACCTCACCAACGCCGACTTCGTCCAGTACCGTACCGACGCCAATATGGAAGACAACAACGCGGAAGGCACGACCAGGAAGACGTTGATGGACAAGCTCAGCGCCTTTGGCCCCGTACGCCTCCCCAACTATTTCTATCACAACAACCACGACCATACTTTCACCGACGCCTCCGCCGAAGCAGGGATCACCGAGCCAACCACCTCCAATGGCGCGGCCTACGTGGACCTCAGCAGTGACGGCCGGCTCGACCTGGTGATCAACAACATTAATCAGCCCGCCTCGGTGCTGCGCAATAATCTTTTGGATTCCAGTATGCGCTTCCTGCGGTTCGTGTTACATGGCGACACCGCCAACCGCGACGGGATCGGAACGAAGCTGACGTTATACTATGGCCCCTCGAAACAGACGCTGGAAGAATACCCGGTACGCGGCTATCTCTCTTCGGTAGACCCGGTCCTCCACGCGGGGCTCGGCGACATCCTCACCGTCGATTCGATCGCCGTCGTCTGGCCGAACGGGGCGATGCAACGCCTGCAGCACGTCGCCACCAACCGGACCATCGTCCTCGAATACCGCGATGCCCATGACCGGCCTGCACCTGCCACAGCGCCCGCCCCCACCCCCTTCGTGGACATCACGGCCACCGCCGGCGCCTCCTATCGCCATCATGAGACCTTCTTCAACGACTATTCGATCCAGCGACTATTGCCGCAAAAATATTCCCAGTTGGGGCCCTTCATTTCCACCGCCGATGTCAACAAGGACGGCCGGATGGATTTCTTCATCGGCGGCGCCTTCAACTACTCCGGCTATCTCTTCCTCCAGCAGCCCGACGGCCGCTTTCACGGCGAGCCGCTCGTGACCGGCAAGAAGGAGATGGAAGACATGGGCAGCTGTTTCTTCGACGCCAACGGCGACGGCTACCCCGACCTGCTCGTCGCGGGCGGCAGCGATGAGTTCTCACCGGGCTCTGCGGTCTATACCCCGATCCTCTACCTCAACGACGGCAAGGGGCATTTTACCGCCCAGCCCGGGGCCGTGCCCCCGGCCGTTAATACCAGCGCCTCCGTGGTGACGGCAGGCGTCGAAGCCGGCCAGACGCTGGTCTTCATCGGCGGCCGGGTGACGGGACAATACCCCTTACCCCCCAACAGTTATCTTTTAAAGCCTGTCCACGGCGTGCTGGTCGATGTCACCCAGGAGCTTTGCCCCGAGATCGCCCATGCCGGGATGGTAACCTCCGCCGTATGGACCGACCTCGATGGTGACGGGCAGCCCGATCTCGTGATCGCCGGCGAATGGATGCCTCTACGCTTCTTCCTATGGCGCGGGGGACGCTTCGTCGAGAACACGGCCAACACCGGGCTGACGGCCATGGATGGCCAATGGCGCAGCCTGATCGCCGTCGACGTCAACCACGACGGACATATGGACCTGGTGGCGGGCAACCTCGGACTCAATAACAAATATCATGTCTCGGCGACGGAGCCGCTGATGGTGTATGCGGGAGACCTCGATAACAACGGCATCCTGGACCCGGTGCCTTTTTATTATATCAAGGACAAGGACGGGAAACGGACCCTGCACCCCGGCGTCGGCCGCGATGTGCTCGCCCAGCAGGTGCCCGCGATCAAGAAGCAATTCCTCTACTATGCCGACTATGCCAAGGCAGGCCGGCAGGAGATCTATCCCGACGCCAGCAAGCCCCTCGCCCTGAAATGCGAAGAGACGCGCAGCTGCTGGTTCGAGAATACCGGCAACGGGCATTTTATAAAACATCCCCTGCCGCTGGACGCGCAGTTCGCCCCGGTAAATGCGATCGCCGTCGATGGCGACGACCTGGTGCTGGCAGGGAACGAATACCAGGCCGATGCGATGACCGGCCGCTATGACGCCTCCTGCGGCCTCCTGCTAAAAGGCGATGGCAAAGGACATTTTACGGCTGTCCCCACCCGCGAGTCGGGGCTGATGCTCGACGGAGACACCAAAGATCTACATTTTATTCCTTCGGCAAGCGGCGGCCTCCTGCTGCTGGCCGCGATCAACGACGATAACATGCGACTATTCAAACTAAAACACCCATGAGAACACTACCAAAAATAGTAAGCTGGTCCCTGGTGCTGCTGGCGGGCTGCAAGGGCGTCCATCATGGTACGGGCGAGGACTGGCGGGCCTATGGCGGCAACGACGCCGGTAACCGCTATTCGACGCTCACGCAGATCGACACCGGCAATGTCGCCACCCTGAAAGTGGCCTGGATGTACAATGCATCCGACAGCCTCCCGGCAGGACAACGGCCACGCGAGATCGAATGCCAGCCCATCGTGGTCCATGGTATCCTCTATGGCACCACCCCCACGCTGAAGCTCTTCGCCCTCGACGCCGCCACCGGCAAGCAGCTGTGGAAATTCGATCCTTCGGCCAAGGCCCAAGGGTATAACAGCATGAGCCGCGGGCTCAACTACTGGGAGGACGGTGACGACAAACGCATCCTCTATTCCGCGGGCGCCAACCTCTATGCCATCGATGCCACCACGGGCAAGCCTGTGACCAGCTTTGGCGCGGGCGGCAAGGTCGACCTGCATACTGGTCTCGAGAATGACCGCTTCGACATCAAGGACCTGGCCGTAACCGCCACCAGCCCCGGTGTCATCTACAAAGATATCTTCATCACCGGCAGCACGGTATCCGAATCCGGCGACGCGCTCCCGGGTCATATCCGCGCCTTCGACGTCCGTACCGGCAAGCTGCGCTGGACCTTCCACACGATCCCGCAACCCGGCGACACCGGCTATAACACCTGGCCAAAGGACGCTTATAAGAAGATCGGCGCCGCCAACTGCTGGGCCGGTCTCGTCCTCGACAACAAACGCGGTGTCGTCTACCTGGGTACCGGCGCGCCGGCCGTCGACTTCTATGGCGGGGACCGGGAGGGGATGAACCTCTTCGCGGACTGCGAGATCGCGCTCGACGCGGTGACGGGTCAGCTGAAATGGTATCACCAGCTCGTCCATCATGATCTCTGGGATAACGATATCCCCTGCCCGCCTAACCTGGTGACCGTCCTACACAACGGCAAGAAGACCGATGCCGTCGCCCAGAGCACGAAAGACGGGAATGTCTACGTGTTCGACCGCGACAACGGCACGCCCCTCTTCCCCATCGAAGAGCGGTCCGTCGCCACCACTGGCCTGCCGGGGGAACATCCCTGGCCCACGCAGCCTTACCCGGTAAAGCCCCTGCCTTTCGCGCGGCAGATCATCACCGACGCCGACCTCCCCGACTCTACCCTCTTCCCCGACGCCTATCGCTTTGCAAAAGCACAATATTCCGAGCTGCAGCATGGCGCCAAGTTCATGCCTCCCTCCCTGCAGGGTACGCTGTATATCGGTATCAGCGGCGGAGCGGAATGGGGTGGCAGCGCCGCCGACCCGGGCGGTGTGCTCTATCAGAATGCCAGCGAGATGCCCTGGAAGGTAAAGATGGTCGACCTGGCCACGAGCCTCCGCGAGGCAACCTCGCACGGACAGTCTTTATACATCACCAACTGCTCCTCCTGTCATGGCGTCGACCGCAAAGGCGGCGGAGCCTTCCCCAACCTCGTGAACATCGGCGACAAGCTTTCGGCCGACGATATCCGCGGGATCCTCGCCAGTGGCCGCGGCCGGATGCCGCCGTTCCAGAGCATCCCCGAATGGGACCGCGCCAATATCATCCGGTTCCTGCTGAATAAAGAAGGTGCTGCGCCCAAAGGAGGTATTGCTTCGAGAGAAACCGCGGCGCCAAGAGATGAGCACAGCGAGACCATCGCGACCTCGGCCAAATCGGCGCCGGCGGACTTCCCCTATACCCCGCCCTATATCCGCGGGCGCGGCGGGAAACTGCGCGACTCCAGCGGCTACCCGGCCATCCGGCCGCCATGGGGCACCCTCAACGCCATCGACCTCAACACCGGCGACTATCTCTGGCGCGTTCCCCTCGGCGAATACCCCGAGCTCACCAAACGCGGCGTCCCGCCCACGGGAACGGACAATGCCGGCGGACCGCTGGTGACGGCAGGCGGCCTGCTCTTCATCTCCGGCACCGAAGACGAGAAGATCAGGGCCTTCAACACGCATACCGGCAAGGTCGTCTGGGAATACCAGCTGCCGGCAGGCGCCTTCGCCACACCAATCACCTATTCCGTCGACGGCGTACAGTACGTGGTGATCGCCGCCGGCGGCGTTCGCAACAATCATAAACCCGGCGGGAATTATATCGCCTTTTCACTACCATGAGAAAACTAATAGTATTCTTTTTATTGACAGCGTGGTTTTGGCTTTTAGGCCAAAACACCCAGTAGACCCCCCACATATACAAACGCAAACAAGTCGCCGGGGGTGGCCCCATAGTGAGCCGGCAGGTCGACGGGGGTGTAGCGCAGGG
>JAMFRX010000780.1 GCA_026224995.1 Puia dinghuensis | reverse complement strand
TGACCAGGAAAAGGACAAGGAAAGAGGAGACCAGGGTCAGCGAATTCCTATCCAACAGCCAGCCAGGCAGCCAGGAATAGCTCGCCGTCTTTTCCGGCTGCGCGTAAAAGTTGATGATGAACAACAGGACGGCCAGGGAGGCGATATCCATGATGCCGATGCAGTTATCCAGCACCAGCAGCAAGATCAGCTTTCGTCTTTCCCTGCTGTTCAGGACGGTCCATATTTTCCGGAGGATGCGCAAGGTCGCTTTTACTTATGCGTTTTTTTGAGATTGAAATTCCTGGAGATATTGAATCCGAAGAAAATATCCCCTTTCCCCCATGTTCCGCCAGTCTGTGTAAGGTACTGGGTAGGCAGCATGCTTTGCGAGTTGCTGAATACCAGCTGAAAGACGTGGCCGCCGGTTTCGATGTCCCAGCCCAGGGAAAAAGAATTGTGAACCTGCGTGGACACCACCTGATTCTTTGGAACGACATCATATTCCGCATCGATGCTCATCCGTTTGGTGATCTTCATGCGGCCACCCAGTCCTACTGCGAACACGTCGTTCTTGTCGTCGACGGTCGGCACGAGGTTGTAATGCAGCCAGGTGGGGGTGACCTGCAGGGAAAGATAGCGGTTCACCTTTCTGGCCAGCAGAAGCTCTACGGCATAAGCGGTCCGGTACTTCGTGTTCAGGTAGGTCTCCGTAGCCTCGTCCTGGGTATAGTCGGTGACGGTTCCCAGGATGCTCACAGAGAGAGGCATCTGCGGCCCTTCGGTTTGTTTGAGCAGCTTGTATTTCAAGTACCCGTCGAAGGTCTTCAGGTAAGAGCTGCGGCCGACGCCGACATCCAGGTCGTCTGTAATGCCGTAGTCCAGTCCCAGCCGGAGCGTTGCATTGTCCAGGCCGAAGAAGTTATAGGACCCGCTGTTCAGCTGGCCGAAGCGGTGCTGGATGACGAAATTCAGATTATTCTTCGCCGGCGACTCGATCGTCTGGGTATTGATGATGTATTCGGCCTTGAAGGTGCCCGACACATAGGTCTTCGTCTTGTGCGCAGACATGGAGTCGTTGAGCATATTGAGCAGAGAATCCTGTGCGGCCACGCGACTTATGGCGGTAAATGAAAGCAGGATTAAAAGTAGTCGGTTAGTTCTCACGTTTTAGCGATTTAGTTTTTATTTAGAGCTGCAGTCTATGTTGACCTTTACAGAAATTTCCTTGTCGATCTTGTCCCTCACGATGGAGGGGATGCTGATATTGAAGTCTTCGGGCTTTACCTTGAATTCCGTCTGCCCAAGGAGGTGGCCATTCTTTACTTCGATGGTAGCCGGGGCCTCAATTTGTTTGGTCGTATTGTGCAGGGTGAGATTACCTTTGACCGTGACCTTGTAGACACCGTCCTTGGTGGGCTGCACGTCTCCTGTCCAGTTGCCGGAAAAGCTTGCCTTGGGATATTTATCGCTTTCCACGTAATTCTCGTTAAAATGTTCCTGCATGAGCTCTTTGGGAAAGGTGAATCCTTTCAGCAGGAGCTGGAAAGCGAGATTTTGCTTGCCGGCGTCGATGATTGCGTAGACCTGGTTGTTTTCCGCTTTAATATCTTCAAGGGCTGTTTTGGAATAGAATCCGACGAAGCCATTACGGGTGGAATAGAGCTGGCTATACCCTATGACCGGACGGAGAAGGGCCATACAAACGAGGCCGAGGATGAAAGCATATTTCATGATAAATGATTTAATGGTGATCAATTGTTTAGCGCTCCCTGGTGGACCCAGGCGACGATGGTATTGACCTCGCAGGTGGGGAGCATGGGTGCGTTCTCGGGCATCGGCGTGACGCTGCCGTTGTGGGTGACGGCGCTCACGAGGTCGCCGTTGTTCACGTGGGCTTTAAGGATAGCGAAGTTGCTCAGGTCGATGCCGCTGGGTGCACCCGATCCCTGGTGACAGGTATAGCAATTGTCCTGCAGGATGGGGAGTATCTGTGCCGAATAGCTCACATTGGCCGTATCGCAGGTCGCAGCGGCGGCTAATTTGTCCGCGCTCTCTTTGGAGCAGCTGGTAAGATAGAGTACGAAGCTGCTTATACCCAGCGCTACCCATAAAAACTTTCGATTCATAATAGTGACTATTTATATTTTAAGATCTTAAGGCTATTTTTCCGGGACGCAGTCGGCCAGGTTCACGTCCATGAGATAGCCGGTACACCTTCCTTTTATGGTGACGGCATCGCCGGCCCTGGGCTCGTTATCGACTTTGGTGCCGGCGAACAGTTGGCAGTTGATGCCGCCGCCGCTATCATTGGCGCCGGCCGAAAGGATCCAGATCTCGGACTTGCCGCTATGCTGTATCCCGGTGAGCCGCCCGGAAACGCTAAGCACCTTTCCCATGTATCGCTGATCGGCGGTGCGTTCATCCGTTTGATATTGGTGATAAAGCGTGTCGGCGCTCACGGTGATGTCGGCCGATTCGCCTGCCGCGCTCCTGTGGGGCTTGTCATACAGGTGCCAGGCCCAGCCGGCGCCGATCAGTATAAGCAAGAGGATACCCAGCCACAGAATGGTTCTTTTCTTTCGCATAGTATTTGACAGTTAAAGCATTATTTCCACAGCTGATGGATGATACCGATGTTGATGCCTGTGCTCATGATCGGTAATTTACCGGTGCCCATACCCGTAAGGGGTATCCGCACATAGGGTTCTATCCGCAGACTGCCCACCTTTCCCAGGCGCTGTTCGAATCCCGCGCTCAGGTTGATGATAGAAAAAGGGTATTGAGAAGATTTTTTAATATTCCAGGTACTGTCCCAGGCAGTGCTGCTCCCATACGAGGTATAGCCGTATGTATATTTCTCATGCGACATCAGATAGGTGGAGAAGCCGCCGGTGACGAACCACCTGGTCTTTCCCTCCGGGTTGAAATTGTATCGAATGTTGAGGGGGATCTCCCACATATAGCATGTCCCGTTCACATTGAGCAGGTCTGAATTAGGCGGCAGGCGCACACCCTTGGTGTTGAAGTATTCGCCATCCGTGTAGTACTTTTTCCTGTCCAGGTAGGCGCCCGTTTCGATGGACCAATGCTTGTTGATGGCATAGCCCAGCAGGATACCATAAGTTGCGCCGACGCCTTTTACGGACTGCATCTTCACCATGCTAAGATCGGGTGCACCCATAAGGCCTGCATAGAGATACGAAGTTTTGGCTTTAGAGGTTGTCTTCTGTTTTGCGTGGCTGCTGTCCTTTGCTATCGGTGGCGCCGTCACGTTGACCAGCAGGTGGTAGTCCCTGGCGATGGGCTCACGTTGCAAGTCGAAGAAAAGCCGGTCCCCACCTGTGAGCGTGTTATTTGTTGCGTTAAGGCTTAGCGTGTTGTCCGGGGCGGGGACTGTGGTATTCTCATCCCCGAAGCGGTTGTTGTCGCCACCGGCATGGGTGGAGCGCTTGGTGGCTATCCGGTCCGGGCGGTTTGTCGTCTTGCGTGCTGCGGTCGAACGGGCAGGCGTAAGGTCCGTCTCGCCGGCGGGTGCTGCTGAAGCGGCTGTCCCGGGTCTTGCGGCTAATGTCGTGGGACTCGTTGTCGTCGCGGCTATTGTCGTGGCGGCTGTTGTCGTCGCCGGGGCCGCGGCAGTCGACGATGCTGTCGTGGAAGATGGTGTAGTGGCGCCCTGCGATGCTGCCGTGGTCGTTGGCAAGCTCGTAGTAGCCGTCGACGAGCCTGCAGCCGTTGCTGTACCTGCAGCCGTCGGAGAACCTGCAGCCGTTGCTGTACCTGCAGTCGTTGCTGAAGTTGTGGTCAACGGCGATGCTGTAGTGGTCGTTGACAACCCTGCGTTCGTAGCCGAAGCCGCTGGTTTCGTGCCTGTAGCGACAGCGGTATGGCCTGTACCCGTACCATGCCAGATATAATATCCCAGTCCACCCAGGGGCAGCAGGAGGAATAGCCAAAAGAAGCGTCTTCTCTTGCGTTTATCGGCCGGGTCTGTTCCGTCGGCCGGGGGAGGAGGATCTTTCTCCAAGGCAGCAGACATCCGATCCCAGTCGGCACTATCTGTCCTCAGCGGGTATTTATCGGACGCCCGCCGGAGAAGATCATCAATGTCGGAGTCCTTTAGATTAGACATAAATATTTTTACTGTTTTCTGCGGCCAAGGCCTTTTGTAAATGAACGCGGGCCTTCGAGAGATTTGATTTAGAGGTTCCTGTGGTTATCCCAAGCATTTTGGCGATCTCCGGATGCGAATATCCTTCAATCACGTGCAAGTTGAACACGAGGCGGTAAGCAGGGGGTAGGTCTTTAACCAATGCGATCAATTCCTTGTATAATACGGAATTGTCGGAAGACTGCCCATCGTCCTTGTGTTCCCATACATGCTCGGGGATCGGATAGCTTTGGGTATTGTTCATCTCCTTCCGCATATAATCGATAGCTGCGTTGATGACCACCCGCCTGATCCAGCCGATGAGCAGCATTTCCACCTTCTCTTTGTCACGCACCTCGAAACGGCTGAAATTGCGGAACATTTTCAAAAAGGCGTCATGGGTCACTTCCGTCGCCTGTTCGTACGTATTGACATACCGGAAGGCGATCTTGAGACACAGGCCATAGTATTGGTCGTACAGCATTTTCTGGCTTTGCCGGTCTTGCTGAGCACAACCTGCGATTATATGAAGTAATTTTTCCAAATGATGTTGCTTACTTACCTGTCTTCTAATGAATGTTTTAGTCTAAACGCCTTATTTTTTACAGGGGTTGCCTGCGGTCATCACCCGTACAGTAACCAAAAGCTGCCCGCTATGCCGCTGGGTATGTTCGGCGGCATGGAAAAGCAGTCCTCCTACGGTGGAGGGGAGGTGGGCGCGACCTACATGTCGAAGGCTGGTAAGTGTGTTTTCCGAGGTTTGGCCGATCTGCTCTAAAGCCTTGTCTATCTGTATATTAAATCTATTTAGCAACTCTGCGACATTCCCCTGACCGCCAGTTGGTACGCCCTCTGTGGCCAGGTCTTCCAACTGTGCGGGGGTAAGGGCCTGGTCTCTGGCATAGGTAAGAAGACGGTCCAGCACGCCCGCCAGGTGCTGCAAATGGAAGCCTGGGGATGCTACCCCGCCGGGGCGATCCCAAAGCAGGGCATCCGGGAATCCGGCCATCAGGGCATTGACCTCTTCCCTGGCCTGCAGGACGGCATGGGCAACGGGCTGAAGCAGGGGTGGGATACCCGGCAGGGGGCCGCGCAGCCAGAATTCCCTATTTTCGGGCATTTTTGGGCAAATTTTCCTAAAGTTAGGAAATTATGACGGACGGGCTGAGGGAGCTTGGCGCGCAAGCGGACACTTGGGCCTGCCCGGATCAGAGCTCCAATTCGGACAGCACGTCCTTATGGGGGCTGCGAAGATGCTCCCGCATGGGCTCATTGGCCAGGATGGTGACCACATCGGGCAGCGCGCTCCGGTATTGCTCGCCGATGGTGATCTTGTCACCCTGCAGATAGACGTATTTATTATCGAAGGAAACGATCTTGTCGATAGAGACGATATAGCCTCTGTGGATCCGGCAAAAAAGATCCCGGGGCAATAGCCTCTCCCATTGCTTTAAGGTGACGAGCACCAGGGCGGTAGGTCTTTCTTCCAGGACCAGCCGCGTATAGTTCTTCCGGGCCTCGATATAGAGGATATGCCGGAAATCCACTTTCACAAATTTACCTTCATGACGGATAAAGAAAAAAGATTGCACTTGCTGTAACGTTTACTGTCAAAAAAAGAGATGCTGTCGCGCGGGTGTTTGGTAGGGTTAATGATTGCTATGGGCGTTGGCAGCCAATGATTCCAACAACAGAACATAATTGTTCCGCTTGTCGGCAAAAAGTTTGGAGGGATAGTCAGGCCTCAAGGTGGTTCAACAGTTTGGTTTCGATAAATTTTTCATACAATTCATAAGCTTTCATAATGGTCACCAGCGGATCTTTGGGCGATATCAATTCGGCGTCCAGGTCATGGATAAGATCGCCGGAAAAACTCTTTTTTGGCGGACGGCCCGAAGCCCGCAAAAAATATTCGGCATCCCGGTGCGTAGCGCCTTCCCGGATATACCGGCAGAATTCCCGGTTATTGTCGAAGAAGCGCTGCATCTTCTTTTCCTCCCACCGCCAAAAACGAGTCATCTCTACCCTGTCGTTCACAGGAGTAAAGAGAAGCGCATGATACCGGTAGGTATAGTATTCGATGAAAGCTGCAAAGGCGGGCTTAACCTCCCTGAAGAAACGGATCTCTTCGTCGTCGTCCTTGAAACCATTGGCCTTCACCAGTTTGCAAACCTTCCTCCATTGATCCAGGCTGGATTTGAAACAGGCTTCTATCATTTCCATTTCGGCAGGTTTCGCGTCTTCATGGGAATGGAAGGCAGCCAACAGTTGTTGGTAATATTCCTGATATTCAGGCGACATAGCTGGAAGAAGGTTTAAAGATACCGTCCCGGAACAAAAACAGCAGGGCCTTGTAGACACAAACCCCGGAGGACTCAACGGTCACATGAGAAAACACTACACTTTATATAACTAAAAACAAACGAATTCGGAAAAAAATTAGATTAAGTGTCAGTAGGACGGTAAATCTAGAGCTTTACCCGGCAGCATTTCAAAAAACTACATGAATCTCCCTAAACTCTACACCAAGTGTAGTTTTTTAACCACCAAACCGGAATTGTTTAGCATCATTTTAGCAAAATGGGGGGATAGCCCGTGGGAGGGGGAGGGAAAATAAATGGGGGAAAAAACTGTAATCTGTCAATTCTTGACTAGATTGCAAGCCATAATTTCTGTTCAAACGGACAAAAAAAAAGGTCCACTGTAGAAACAGCTGACCTCTAACGATTGCTTGCCATATGAAAAAAGGTAGTAATATCTTTTTAGCTGATTTAATCAGCTTTCCTAAGCCGACTGTGTCGGCTGTCCGAAGGACTGATGTTAGCTTTACGAATGAGCCTCTAGCGAATGCCTATTAACGATTGCTGCCATATTTTTAACTCATTCTCTTGCATAAAGGTAATGCTCATTGGCTCACCGTTGTAATCAAGTTATAGGTGAGTTAATCATGTCAAAATGATCTTTTAAGTATTGAATTCCTTTTCTGGATTGAGTTTCAGGAAAATTCCATCATCATGGCCAACCGGTTTTCGGATACTTTATTCCAACTTATACATTCGCTCGAAAAGTCAGAAAAAAGGCATTTTAAGCTATATATCAAACGGAGCTCGACAAAAGAAGACCTCAAGATCGTGCAGCTGTTCGACGCCCTGGATAAGTTAAGCGACTACGATGAAAAGAGTCTGCTGAAGAAGCTGCCTGGGATAGAGAAGCCCCAGCTTTCCAATCTCAAGACGCATTTGTATAAACAAATACTCGCCAGCCTTCGGCTGCTGAAAAGCGCCGAGAGCATCGATCTGCAGCTGAATGAAATGTTCGACTACGCGCATATCCTCTACAAGAAGGGGTTATTCCAGCAGAGTCTGCGCCTGCTAGACAGGGCTAAAGAAACGGCCAGGGCCAACCAGAAGTTCAACTTCCTTGTGCAGGTGCTGGCCCTGGAAAAGCGGATCGAGACCCTGCATATCACCCATAGTATGCAAATGCGGGCAGAGCAGCTGTCTGCCGAATCGCGGCAGGTCATAGACCGCGTGGACATGGTCGCGCGCTTATCCAATTTAGCCTTATTGGTCTATAGCTGGTATA
>JAMFRX010000779.1 GCA_026224995.1 Puia dinghuensis | reverse complement strand
TGGTAGACATCGTATTTGTCTTTGAGGTCGTAGTGAGAATTACCTGGAGAAAGGATCTCTACGGCGAGATCGGGTGCTCCGCAGGCGCCGCGTTCATCTATCATAGACGGATCGCAGAAGATACAGAGATCCGGCTGTACTACGGTAGTGATCTGGTCGTCCCTTTTGCGGTTCTTTACCGGGAGCCGAACGTCGTACGGGGCAATAGTGACCTGGCAGGTCTTTCCTTTGAGAAAACCATAGAGCTCATAGAATAATTTTCCGCCGGCCCGCTGGTGTTTGGTATTGGCGGCGGCGAGCCGAAATATCTTTCCCTGCAGCAGCTCGAGCCTTTCCATGAAGTTCCACTGGTAATAATCGGCATAGGTATAGGTAAGGGAGTGATCGGGCTCTTCCACTTCCTTTATCCCGCCTTCTTCTTCGTTATAGATGGTATACATAGCATAGGTTTTAGCAAATTTAATGCGGGAGCGAACACGGGAGGAAAAAAGTTATTGACCGGAAAGCGGCTGCTGACCGATGCTTGCGCGCAGATAATTGCCCCAGGTAAGGTTATCCACTCCGGGCCGATGGTTCACGGCCCTTTCGATGGCATAGTCGGCGGCGGTCTCCACCACCCATTGGAAATTGTCTTCGCCAACGCTGCTTTTTTCCGCGTCGGGGGCAGGGTTGCAGAAATCGATGGCGTAGGGGATGCCGTCGCGGATCGCGAGCTCCACGGTATTGAAATCGTAACCGAGCCAGGCGTTGAGGCGCAGCACGATCTCTTCCATTTGCTGCAGCCGTTCGGCGGATGGGCTGAAGCCGGCGCTGTAGCGCAGGTGATGGGGGTTGCGGGGTTCATAAGGCATGACCCGGACATATTTACCGCCGATGCAATAGCAGCGGTAGTATTCGGTGAACACGATCTCTTCCTGCAGGAGCATGACGAGCTGTCCCGTCTCACCATGGCGCTGATAGAACTCCTCCGCGTTGTGCAGCTTATAGACATTCTTCCAGCCGCCGCCTGCGAAGGGTTTCATGTAGGCGGGGAAGCCGGTATAGTGGAAGATCGTTTCCCAGTCGAGGGGGAAGGCTAAGTTGGAGAAGGACTGGTCGCTGGTATCGGGCGGCAGCTCGCGGGAGGGCAGGATAACGGTCTTGGGTACCGGAACGCCTATCTTTTCGGCCAGGCCGCTGTTGAAGAATTTTTCGTCGGCGCTCCACCAAAAAGGGTTGTTGATCACGGCTGCGCCGGAGAGCGCCGCGTTCTTGAGCCAGGCGCGGTAGAAGGGGACGTCCTGGCTGATGCGGTCGACGATGACGGCATAGCCGGAGTCTTCTGCCTGGATGACCTTGTCGATGCGGACGGGCTCTGCTGTGATGCCGGCGGCATTCTTCCGGTTGACGGCTTCGATGAAAGCCATGGGGAAGCTTCTTTCTCGGCCGTAGAGGATACCTATTTTTTTGTTGGCGGACATAATGTAAGATTTACGGGTGAATGAAAGAGGGTGGAGGTGTTCTTTGCTAAGGCGCGGCGCCCGGCAACAGCGAAAGGTAGTGTGGGAACATCTCTTTCCATACCGGCCAGTCGTGGTCGCGGTTGGGGCGGATATCGAGCCAGTGGGGGATCGATTTTGCGGCGAGGAGGCGGCTCAGCCATTCGTTTTGGCCCCGGCAGATATCGCGGTCGGCGGTGCCGAGCACGATGCCCATTTGCCAGAGGGCGGGATCGGTGGCGCCGGGGATAAAGTCCACGGGGTTGTTGAAATAGACGTTGTCGTCGTAGTAGCCGTCCGTGAAGGAGCGGATATCGAAGATGCCGCTCATCGAGAAGCAGTATCCGGCGAGGCCGGGGTGGCGGAAGGCGAAGTTGGCGGCATGGTAGCCGCCGAAGCTGCAGCCGGCGAGGGCGACGCGTGCGTGCCCTGTTTCGCTGGTAGCGCGTGTCAGCACTTCTTCCAGGATGAGCCGGTCATAGAGGGAATGCTGCCAGGCGCGTTCGCCGGGGGGCACCGACTTGTTGTACCAGGACGAGGCGTCGAGGCTATCGGGGCAGTAGATCTTGACCTTGCCGTTCTCAAGGAACCAGCGGGCGGTTTCGATGAGGCCCTGGTCTTTGTTCTGGTAGTAGCTCCCCCGGGAGGTGGGGAAGAGGATGACGGGGTATCCTGCGTGGCCGAATACGAGCATTTCGAAGTCCCGGCCGATTGCCGGCGAATACCATTTGTGATGTGTTTCTCCCAGGTCCATTTTTCTCCGGAAACGCCTTGATTGGCATGAATCCATTTGAAATTTACTATATTTAGCGCTATGCCGATGGAAAAGATCAGGAATATTTTGAAAGAGGGTATGTCCTTGAATTCGGTATACCTCGGCCGAATAGTGCAGGTGGATGTCTATTTGCCGGAGGGGCTGGTGGACATGCGCGAAACGAGTCTGCTGTTGATCAATGACGGGCAGGATCTCGAGCAGATGGGGTTGGCTGGCATCCTGGCCGACCTGTATGGGCGGGGGATGCTGTTGCCGCTTTTATGCGTCGGCATCCATGCCGGCGCCGCGCGGAAGATGGAGTATGGGACGGCGGGGCTCACCGACTACCAGGGCTGGGGCGCGCAGGCGGATGCCTATACCCGTTTTATCTTCGAGGAGCTGATACCGGCGGTCCGCCGTCAATACCGGGCGCCGCAGCTGCGGGATAAGGCTTTTGCGGGCTTCAGCCTGGGGGCGCTCAGCGCATTGGACATCGTTTGGCGGCATCCCCAGGAGTTCGTGCGAGCGGGGCTTTTCTCCGGCAGCTTCTGGTGGCGGGTAAAGGACAAGAGCGACCCGGAGTACGACGAGGCGACGGACAGGATCATGCACCAGGAAGTGCGCAAGGGCGATTACTATCCCTGGCTGAAATTCTTTTTCGAGTGCGGGACCGAAGATGAGAAGGAAGACCGGAATCACAATGGCGTCATCGATTCCATTGACGATACCATGGACCTCATCGGGGAGCTGGAAGCCAAGGGCTATCAGCGGGAGCGGGATATCCGTTACCTGGAGATAGCGGGTGGGAGACATGAGGTGGCTACCTGGGCGAGGGTCTTGCCGGAATTTTTATTATGGGGATGGGGAAAATAAAAGAGACCGGCGGGGTGCCGGTCTCTCGAAAAAAACCGGCCAATGGCCGGTTTTTTTTATGTTAGTTGAACAGATAGCGAATACCGAACTGCATCGCCCAGCGGGAGAAGGAAGTCGTGCTAGGCGAGTAGGTGTTGACCAGCGGTACCTGATTGGTAGCATCTGCATAGGGGAAGGAGATCAGCGGTGTCTTGCCATCCGCTGCCATTCCTTCAAACCTCAGGAAATTGGAGATATTGGTGGTTTTAACCACGCCCCAGTTCCTGTTGAGCAGGTTGCCGGCATTCTGCAGGTCCATGCTGAACCGCAGGGTATGCTTGTCCTTGTTATTTCCGTTCTTGGTATAGAAATAAATGTCTTCCGTTATATTCAGATCAAGGTGCTTGTAATAGGGAAGAGTAGTGGAATTGGACTGAGCGTACTGTCCTCTGTGCTTATACAGGTAGTGATCCTGGTTGATGAAATTGTTCAGCTGGGTTCAGATCTGGGCGGCAGTCCGGGGATCGGCTGCGGTACCGGTGGTGCTTCCGACGTGTGTGGTCTTGTTGTAAGATCCGGCATCGATGAGGCTGATATCCGAAGCGCTTTTCGGGATGTAGATCAGGTCGTTGCCAGAGTTGCCATCACCGTTGAGGTCGCCGTTGTAGACAAAGGAGGTAGCGCCATAGCTTTCTACGTCGTAAACCGCACCGATGGAAGTACCAAAGTGACCGCCGTATTCCGTATGCCAGTTCCAGTAAGCGATAATCCTGTTGGGGTTATACCAGGTAGGACGACCGATGGTGGCGGCATTGGGATCCGTGTTGGAGACGGCCCTGGAAGACCAGAGGGAGCTGGCCGTGCTGCCATTCTCCATGAGGGTCTTGGTGTCGCTGTA
>JAMFRX010000778.1 GCA_026224995.1 Puia dinghuensis | reverse complement strand
GGTACGCTCGGTCCAACATACACTCGGCATCCCTTCTTTTTATATCGATCGGTATCCTGTAACCAACAGACAGTTCAAGAAATTCCTGGTTGCCTCGCACTATCATCCCGCCGACGGCCATAATTTCCTCAAAGACTGGAATCAGGGAAGCTATCCCCCCGGTTGGGATAATAACCCCGTTACCTGGATCTCTATCGAAGATGCCAGGGCATACGCCGCCTGGGCCGGCAAGAGGCTGCCGCACGAATGGGAATGGCAATATGCCGGCCAGGGGAACAAGGGCTGGCTCTATCCCTGGGGCAACAACATGGACTCTTCCCTCATGCCCCCGACCGACTCCAGCCGCACCAGGCGCCCGCCTTCAGCCGTGAATGGCTTTCCCGGCGGCGCAAGCCCTTTCGGCGTGATGGATATGGTGGGCAACGTGTGGCAATGGACGGACGAATATATAGATGCCCATACCCGCTCCGCCATTGTAAAAGGTGGCAGCTACTATCATCCTACCACCTCTATGTGGTATTTTCCCCAGGCCCATGAGCTGAACAAATATGGCAAATACCTGTTGATGGCCCCGGGCGCCGATAGGTCCGGAACAATCGGTTTCCGTTGTGTTATGGACACCAGGCTGCCCAAATAGATATTTTATGTATATATTTATCGATTATGAAGACACTCGCACTATTCATTTCTATATTATGTAGCGCAGCAGCCTACTCCCAGAATACCATCAGCAATTACAAATATGTACTAGTGCCGGAACGGTTCGATTTCTCCAGGGAAAACAATCAGTACGGACTGAACACGACAGCAAAGCTCCTGCTTGAGCAGAAGGGATTTACTGTTATCATGGGTAATGACCAGTTGCCGCCTGCAGTGGCTGCCAATAAATGTAACGCGCTCAAGGCCGAAGTAGTAGAGAGAAAAAGTTTATTTACTACAAACCTTACCCTGCTATTGAAGGACTGCCAGGGCAATATCGTCTTCAAAGGCAAGGAAGGCAAGAGCAGGGAAAAAGAGTTCCCGGTAGCGTACGACTTCGCTCTAAAAGATGCTTTCGCGTCTTTAAACGCCGTGCCCTACAAGTATGACAGCACACAAGAGGTTGCCACTACACCTGCAATTACGCCTTCTGCACCGGCGCCCGCAAAGCCTGAAGTCGCTGACATCACAGGGACGCTCTATGCCCAGCCCATACCCAATGGATATCAGCTGATCGATACCTCTCCTAAAAAAGTAGTAACCCTGCTCAAGACTTCCACGGAGGATTACTTTATAGCTCAAGCCGGAGCGACCAACGGCATTGTCTTTAAAAAGAATGGCGATTGGTTTTTCGAGTATTATAAAGACGATAAGCTCGTCTCTCAGAAACTGGCGATTAAGTTCTGATTTCTATCCCTGGCACAAGAATTTCTACGTCCGGTTCCCAATCCCGGAATCCCCAAATAAGGCGGAACATCCCCATACGTCAAGCCAATCCAAGCATATTCTGGTGGCATTAGATTTTAGTATATGTTGATGGAAAAACAAAACCAACCAGTTTAAAAAACATTTGATCATGAAAAAAGGATTAACCGCGTCGGTATTTACTGCGGGTGCCGCTCTCATTTTGCTAACGGGATGTGTCTCCACCAGAAAATACAAGGCGTCCGAGAATCAGCTAGCCATAGCAAGGAATGACAGCGCCCAGCTGGCGCAGCAGGTCACGTCGCTCAACGGCAACGTACAGGACGTGCAAAGCAAGAACAGCGCACTTAAACATTCTCTCGACAGTGCTTCCAGCAGCTATGCTGTCCAACAAAAATCGCTGGATTATTATCAAAATTATTTCAAGGACCAGCAAAACACCATGAACCAGGTCAGCGATAGTGTCAAAAGCGCTTTGACGCAGGCTGGTATTTCAAATGGTGATGTTCAGCAGGTGAACAATGTCGTTTACGTTCGCCTGAATGAAGATGACCTCTTTAAAAAGAACAGCACCGCCATAACTTCCGGTGGGAAGCAGGCATTGGACAACCTTGCCCAGGTAATTAAGAATCAATCCAATGTCAATGTGTTTGTCGGTGGTGGAGATTCTGCGGCCGGCATGGCAAGCTCTGGCAATATGTCTATGGATAACAATGCCGCTATGTCTGCCGACGCTTCAGCCGTTCGTAGGCCAATGCATCACCACAGACCTCATGTAGCTAGCAGTAGCTCCTCCGCCACGGCAACAGCCAGTGTGCAAAGCAGCGGTACAACACCCAGCCCCGCCCCTGTACACAAAAAAATACATCACAGGAGCTCATCGGAAGGATCGATGGCGATCTACAATGGTCCTGGCCATATGCATAATCGTGCCTGGGCCTTGAAGCAAGGCCGGATGGTATCAGTCGCAGACCATTTCTTGAAAAATGGTGTGCCTAAGGTCAATTTGTCTTTGCAGCAACCTTCCATGAATGGCAATGGCCAGGACAAAACGATCAAGGTGGTCATTATGCCCAAAATGGAGGACTTTAATCCGCAAATGAATTCAGCTGCGGCCATCAGATAAATGAACATACAGCTAAAAACAGAACCCGCAGAGTGATCTGCGGGTTTTCTTTGCCCGAACCTGCTCTTCGCCCGGAACTATAATTATTTTTTCAGCAGCTTCATATGTATGGGCTTGTCTCTTACAGTGAAGTCAAGGGCTATGCTGTCGCCATAATACTTCCCTGCCTGGTGCAGCGCTCCCCTCATGGTGATGATATCGAAGGCCAATACCGAATCCTTATAGGTCCCATTCTGCAGATCGACCGTGCCTTGCGGCCCTGTGACGGAGCCTGTCAGCTTTTGACCATCCACCTTAAACGTGTATGCTATTTCTACCGGTCCGTTTGGACTGTCGGCGTTCCCGGCCCAGTTCCCGGAGGGATCTGCACTTATGGCGAGACCAATGGTGAAACAAAAGGGAAGCAATGCGGCAAAGATTGTTTTATTTTTCATGTTAATAGTTATTGCCTGCAAACTATTAAGTTACGGGGATTACTTCTATTCGTTATAGACAAGGAACGGTTTAAATCGACCAGTAACCGTTGCCAGCTGGTGATCAGCCGCACTTATCCTTTTGGGGCCGCTTTAGCTGCGATCAAAAAAGCGGTCGCGCTAAATGCCAGAGCTCCGAATATCCTTGTCAGCTGAAAGGCATTTGCGCCCCACGGGTCAGCAATTGCAAGGGGTATATGAATAAGGATCAGGAACATAAGTATTGTGCTGCCCATTAAAATGCCTGCCAACCTCAGTTTTATCCGGAAGGCAATTGCCAGGCCCCCTAGCACGAGCACGACGCCAAAAAAATAAGTCCAAAACATCGGGTAGGGTATCCAGTGTGGGAACAGGGCAACTACGCCCTCGGGGTAAGCGAAATGGAAGCAGCCATAGGTTACTAGCATGATGGAAAAGAAAATACTTCCGAGAGGAATTAATTTCCCTAGCCAGCGGATAGGTGTCGGCTTTTTATCCGTTGCTTCATCAGTAAACGAACCAGCTACCACAAATGCCCCACCATTGAGTGCCAGCCCCGTCAGGATGGCGCCCCAGGCATAGAGGTGGGCATGGGCTGGATCGATAAAAAGCTCAAAGGCCAAACTGCCGAAAACAAGCATGGCCAGCAGTACTCCGGCCAAAACCAACGCTCTCGTGCGCCCTTTGATGTCGAAGGCAATAGCTATACAGGCTAGGATAACAAATAGACTGAAAAGCCAGGTCCAAAGCTGGACCCAGGGTAGGCCGGGCCAGGCCGGAAAGAAACTGCCGTTGATTTTCCCATAGAACAATTGCGGTAATACCATTCCTAACAGCCCGATGCAATAGGCTATACGTCCTGTTTTTACGATGTTCACCATTGACCGATTATTTAATAGCTAACGATCGAATCTCGGAAAAGTGAAACAAATGGGCTATTCATGGTCGTTCAAGTTGGAACAAGTACGGACAAGCACGGCATTATCACTGTAGTTAAATTCGCATTCGAACACCCTTTGTATCGAAAAAGGACAGCCGACCGGCACGGGCATCAGAATAACCCGCAGATTATCAATTAGTTTCAAAGATGGCCCCATCTTGGCGGCGTAGGCGGCATATCTACTGCAACATGATAAAACAACAGCTTCTTTTTGCCTTGCGCCGTCTCGGCCGGCATAAACTTACCACGACCATCAACGTCTTTGGCCTCACTTTCGGCATCCTGTCCTGCCTGGTGATCTACCTGTATGTAACCTTCGAATTCAGTTACGACAGGTTCCACAAAGACTCCAATCGTATCTATCGCCTTATGGTACAGTTCACCGAAGTCGGTGGCATGCAGCATGGCGGCCCAGGATTGTGGCCACTTTTTGCCGCCGAACTGCGGCAGGGGACAACAGGCTTCAGCGCCATCACCAGTCTGTATACCGACGACGCCCGCGTGCTGGTAAGGGAGCCCGGCAAGTCAGACCGGATCATTCCCAAGATCGGCGAAGGCGAACAGCCGCATATTACCTTTGCCGATTCGGCGTATATGGATTTCTTCCACTATCAATGGCTGGCAGGAAATCCTGCAAGTGCCCTGCAGAAACCTTTTTCCGTCGTGCTCACCGAATCGGAAGCGCGGCTCTATTTTCAGCACGGACAACCCGCCGATTGGATCGGACGTTCCCTGGTTTATCATGATTCGCTCACGGTTAGCGTTACGGGGATCGTCAAAGATTGGAAGCAGAACAGCGACTTTGGCTTCAAAGACCTGATCTCTTACAACACCATTACGCACAGCTATATGCAGCGGGACATCCCAGGTTGGAAGAGGGGGATACCCATTGTCAACGTCTTCGTAAAGCTGTCCCCGGGCACGACCATCGCGCAGGCGGAAAAGCAATTCCCCGCCTTCTACCAACGGCATAAAATGCTTCCTGATGAGGCCAAAGTTGTCTTCTCACTGCAGCCGTTGGCGGACATTCATTTCAATGCGGACTATTATGGGCCGCTTGGAGGCTACAATGGCCGACGGGCACACAAACCTACATTGATCGCGCTGATGGGCATTGCGTTGTTCATCCTGGTCATTGCGGCCATCAACTTTATCAATCTGTCCACGGCACAGTCGATCCTGCGGGCAAAGGAGGTCGGCGTCCGGAAGGTGCTGGGCAGCAGCCGCGGCCGCCTGGTCTCGCAATTCCTCCTCGAAACGGGCATCATCGTTCTGACCGCCATGACGCTCGCGCTCCTGCTGGTAGATCCAGTCATTTCCACCCTACAAGGTTTTATCCCTCAAGGGGTCCGGCTAAACCTTAGCGACCCCAATACCTGGCTCTTTATGGGTGCTGCGGTCCTGGTTACCTGTTTGCTTGCCGGCTGGTATCCCGCGCGGGCCCTTTCCAGCTTCCTGCCGGTGATCAGCCTCCGCGGATCTGGCGTCCGGCAGTTCAATTCAAAAAGCTATCTCCGCAAGGGCCTCATCGTATTCCAGTTTACCGTGAGCCTGCTATTTATCATTGGCACCATAATGGTGGGCCGGCAGATCCATTATATGCTCAATACCGATCTTGGTTTTAAAAAAGATGCTATCGTCATGATCGATATTCCCTGGTCCCAGCCCCAAAACCGGAAAACCGTATTGGCTGCGGAGATCCAAAGACTCGCCGGTGTGCGGCAGGTAAGTCTCAGCACGGTCAGTCCCGAGGCAGCCGGCCATGGCATAACATTTATCGGGTACAAAGGCGCCAAGGACATACAAATCGATGCCGGCTGTGACATTATAGACACCAGTTATATCCCGGTGTATGGTCTGACGCTTGTTGCAGGCCGCAATTTTTATCTGACGGACACGGCGCGGCAAGCCAGTGACCCCGGCTCCGTTCCCGCGCAAACTCCCTTCCGGGCTTTTATCCTCAACGAAACGGCGGCAAGAGAGCTGGGTTTCAAAAAGCCGGCCGACGCTGTTGGCCAGCAGGTGAGCAGTGGCTTCGACGATGTACTTGGGGGTCCCGTGGTCGGTGTCCTCAGGGATTTCCATTCGCAAAGCCTGCATGAGAAAATAAAGCCTTTCTTCTTCACTACAGACTATGGTGCAGGCAACTTGGTGAGCGTAAAGCTATCCAGCGCCGCGTTCTCTGCCAGTCAGATAAAAGCGCTGCTGGCAAAGATGGAATCGATCTTCAAAAAAACCTACCCCGAAGCGGCGTTCCGGTCCCGGTTCTTTGACGAATCGCTGGAGCGGCTTTACAAACGGGAGGAACAAACGTCGCAGATCATGAACATCGCCATGGGCATCGCCATCTTCATATCCTGCATGGGTCTCTTCGGTCTGGCCGCTTTCACGGCTAACCAACGGACACGCGAGATCGGCATCCGCAAAATCCTCAGCGCCGGCGTACCTCAGCTGGTGTCATTGTTGTCGTGGGAGTTCATCCTGCTGGTAGGCCTTTCCATCATCATAGCCGCGCCGTTGGCTGGCTGGGGTATGCATCATTGGTTACAGGACTTCGCGTATCAGGCATCCATGCCCTGGTGGATCTATGTCCTCGCCGGCATAGCTGCGTTGGCGATCGCTTTGCTCACGGTCAGCTTTCAAGCCATCCGCGCAGCCACTGCCAATCCTATAAATAGTTTGCGGGTGGAGTGATGCTGATCTTAGATCCCGCCCACTCCTCCGTCGATAGATCCGTAAATTTATTTTTAATTACTCAGTACTTTGAGTAATTTTACTCAATCTATTGAGTAATTCGTAAAATATGTTTGAACGACCTCATTTACAGCCTATTATAAAAAGAATTCAAGAGCAGAGAAGATTCATTCAGGTCCTGCTAGGCCCGCGTCAGGTAGGAAAAACAACTTTGGTATTTCAACTGCTGGAAAGGAATAAAATGCCATATCATTTTGCTTCAGCAGACGCAATTGCTGCTTCCAATATCACCTGGCTGGAACAGCAGTGGGAAACTGCCCGTTTGATAATGGATCAGGCGGAAGCGGAGGAATTCTTATTGGTCATTGATGAAATTCAGAAAATAGGCAATTGGAGTGAAACGGTTAAGTTTTTATGGGACGCTGATACGCAATCCAAAAGGGCGCTTAAGGTCATTTTACTGGGATCTTCCCGTCTATTGCTGCAACAAGGGCTTACAGAATCCCTAGCCGGGAGGTTTGAAACCACCTATATGGGCCATTGGTCTTTTTCCGAAATGCAGCAGGCTTTTGGTTGGAACAGCAATCAGTATGTGTGGTTTGGCGGGTACCCGGGTTCTGCCGAATTGATTAACGAAGAAGAGCGTTGGAAAGCCTATGTGCAGCAGTCACTGATCGAAACGAGTATCTCGAAAGATATTCTCATGCTGACCAGGATAGATAAGCCTGCTTTAATGAAACGTCTTTTTGAACTGGGATGTAGCTATTCAGGGCAGATCCTTTCTTATAACAAGATGATAGGGCAGTTATTGGATGCGGGGAATACGACTACTTTATCCCATTATCTTGACCTGTTAAATACGGCAGGTTTGTTGGCAGGAATTGAAAAATATTCAGGCAATCTGATCTATAAAAGATCTTCCAGCCCAAAATTCCAAGTACACAATACGGCTTTGATCAGCGCCCAAAGTGGAGAATTATTTAGGGATATACAAGTCAGAGCCGATGATTGGGGAAGAATGGTAGAATTATCTATTGGGGCTCACCTGATCAATTATTCAATCATCGAAGGCTTCACTGTTTCTTACTGGCGGGAGAGAAATGAGGAGGTCGATTTTGTTTTGGAAAAGAAGGGGAAGGTAATTGGGTTGGAAGTCAAAAGCGGAACAACTCAATTCTCTTCCGGAATATCGGCGTTTAAGAAAGCATTCAATCCCGATAAGGTTTTATTAGTAGGAAAAACTGGGGTTCCCTGGCAGGATTTTCTCAAATTGAATCCGGTAGAACTGTTTTAAAAGGATTTCGATGGCATCCATTTCGCAGTACTAAAACAAGGGCCGTCCACCGGACAGGATGCGCCGACTGTTCCCTCTTTTGAAGTTGATGATATAGAATCGTTCGTGGAAGAGCATGGTCTGGTTCTGTCCTATCCGCTAATGGATCTTGGTGATGACAATTTTATCGGCGAAGTCAGTGACCCTGATGGACATCCGGTTCGGTTGTGGATGCACAAGTAGCCATTATTTGGTTTTGCTGGCTAATATATAGTCTGTCATTTTAGCTATTTGTACTGCAGTGAGTGTACCTCCCCAGGCAGGCATCCCTTTGGCGGTAATGCCGTCGGTAATGGATTTTATGATCGCTGGTTTTGTACCGCCGTTTAGCCATTGGTTGTCGACCAGGCTGGGTACTTTTTCATTTCCTTGCAAATTTACTCCGTGGCAGCTGGCACATAGCTGCGTATACAGTTCTTTGGAGCTGGCGGGTGCCTTGTTGCCTGCAGTTGCCGCGCCCGTCGTCGAAAAAATGGCAGCGGTAAGTTTTTTGTTGAGCGTGTCCAGGGAACCGCCAGGCTGTTCGCCGGGTTTGGCGCGTCTTAATCTCAGGATCAGGTCAACGCCGTTGTCTCCGGGTTTCAAATTGGCTTCCGGCGGGTCGACCATGGTGGTTGAGAAGTACAGGGAGCCGTCGGGGCCCTGCGCCAGGGCACGGATGCGACCGAAGACGTTTTTGAAAAGGAAATTGTAAGAGGGGATGCTGTTGTTGCTGATACTGATGTTCAGGATGGCCTCGCCGCGCATACATGCAACAAGCAGGTGGCCTTTGAGGGAGGGGAATTGTTGTCCGGTATAGAACAGGGCTTCGGACGGGCCGATGGAGGGGGTAAACTCCATAAGGGGGTGTGTCGTCCCGTGTTGTATATCCCGGTGATGGCTGATGGGCCAGCCGTAGTTGTTCCCTTTTTTTATTAGGTTGATTTCGTCTCCCCCGGTGGGGCCGTGCTCGGAATTATAGAGGTTGCCCGTGTTCGGTTGGAAGGCGATGCCCTGGGAGTTACGGTGGCCATAGGTCCAAATTTCGTGGCGGGCCGTATCGTTTTTTACAAAGGGGTTGTCCGTGGGAATGGTGCCGTCGTCGTTCAGCCGTAGAATTTTCCCGTTCAGGGCTTTTAGATCTTGTGCAAGACGGGGGACGTCGGCGTCGCCGGTGGTAATATATATTTTTTTGTCAGGTCCGAATTTAAGACGGCACCCGGTGTGATTAAAGACGCCGGGAATATTTTCGATGATCGTTTTGGGGTTGCGCAATGAGTCGGTGAGCCATTCGTAACGGGCTATACGCAGGAAGGTCTCTTTGCCGGTGCGGTAGTTATATGCCAGGTACACATAGTGGTTGGCGGTGAATAAAGGATGCAGACAAATTCCGAGCAGACCCATTTTCCCATTGACTTCGATGTTGTCGATGGTCAGTACGGGCGCTGGTTGTAGCAGGTCGTTATGGAAGATTCGGACCCGCCCCGGCCGTTCGGTGGCGAGCATGTCACCATTCGGAAGGAAGGTGAGATCCCAGGGAACGGTTAATCCGCTGGCGAGGGTGTCGATGACAAAATTTTCTGTTGGCGCCGGAACTGTCCTTGCAGGGAAGAATGCTGTGCTGATCGCCGTGGCAAATAGAACGACCAGGACGGCCTGGATGCGATTTTGTTTTGTAACAGCTCTTAACATGATTAAATGTAGCAAAATTATTGTGATAAACCGTTCGGTTTATTATATATTTGCAACCGAACGGTTTATTTTGATAATTCACTCAAATTGATGCTTCGGTGAGAAGAGACATTTTTCAGGCCATCGCGGACCCCACTCGTAGAGGCATTATAGCCTTGATCGCATTACAAGCGATGACCCCCAGTACGATTGCTGATCATTTCCATATGACCCGGCAAGCCATTTCAAAGCACATGCGTATCTTGACGGAGTGCGAGGTCGTGTCACTAAGGCAAGAGGGTAGGGAAGTTTATTATCAGCTTGAAATCGATAAAATGAAGGAAATAGACCACTGGCTGGAACAGTACCGGCGTATTTGGGAAGGCCGTTATCAAAAACTTGATCAATTATTGAAAACCATGCAAAAACCAAAATGATGCAAGACAGTCTTTTATATTAAAATTAAAACCAACCGCTACATGAAAAAACTTCTCCTTGCCGGATTTTATCTGGTCATCGGTTTGCAGGCCATATCCCAAACCTCCTTTTCCCCCACAGTAAAGAAATACATCGATTACGATACCTCCATCATCGCCTTTACCCATTGCAAGCTTGCCGATGTCAAACACCTAAAGGTGCTGGAAGACCAAACGGTGATCGTCCGCAACGGTATAATAACTGAGGTAGCCGATAGCAAAAAACTTTCACCCCCTCCCGGCAGCACCGTCATCGACCTTACCGGGAAATCCCTGTTGCCCGGCTTCGTCCTCCTGCATGAACACATGTACTATGCGGCCTACTCCGCCGACTTCACCTATCTGCATGTCAAGCAATTGCCGTACACTTTCCCAAAACTATACCTGGCATGCGGCGCAACGACCATTCGGACCGCCGGAAGCGTTGAGCCCTATTCCGACCTGAACCTCAAACGAGATATCGATCGGGGCCAAATACTCGGGCCGAAAATGGACGTCACCGCGCCCTACCTGGAAGGAAAAGGCAGCATTTTTCCCGGGATGCATGAATTGAGTGGCCCCGCGGAGGCGAAAGCCTTTGTCGATTTCTGGGCCAGCCAGGGCTGCACTTCATTCAAGGGATATATGTTCCTGGAGAAGCCTACACTCAAGGCCGCAATTGATGAGGCCCACGCCAAAGGGCTGAAAGTGACTGGCCATCTATGTTCCATCACCTACCGCGAGGCGGCGGAAATGGGTATTGACCAGTTGGAACACGGTTTTACTGTGTCTACGGATTTTGTCCCCAATAAAAAGGAGAATGCCTGTCCATTGGGTGCGGCACCCATCGCATCCGCGGATTCGCCGAAAGTAAAAGACCTGATCCAATACATCATCGATAAAAAAGTGATCGT
>JAMFRX010000777.1 GCA_026224995.1 Puia dinghuensis | reverse complement strand
TGCCCAATGCGTTCACGCCCGGCAGGTTTGGGCAGAATGCCGTGATCAAGGTGGTGGGGTTCGGTATCACGCATATGGACTGGCGGATCTACAATCGCTGGGGGCAGCTGGTGTTCGAGAGCCTCGATCCCAATACAGGGTGGGATGGAACTTACCATGGGACCGTGCAGGCGATGGATGTGTATGCCTATACGTTGGAGGCCCAATATTCCGATGGCACCCATGCGACCAAAAAAGGAGATATTACGTTAATAAGGTAGAAATTTGATCAAGAGAGCCTCCTATATTGTCTTTGTGCTGATTGCTGCCGTTCTCAGGGGTTTTGCCCAGGATGGATCTGCCAATATTGAATTTGTCGAGAACAAAGGTCAATGGGATCCCCGTGTGCGGCTGAAAGGGGAGCTGCCCAATGGAGCCTTATTCCTGGAGAAGAAGGGGTTTTCCGTGCTGTTGTACAATGCAGCCGATCTGGCCGCGCTGACAACGGCGCATCATGGGGTTACGGGCCAGGGAGCGGTGGCTGCGCCTGTGAATTTCAAAGTGGTAGGCTCTGCCGGTGCCACGCCAGCGGGGGACATGTTGCGGTCCCATGCTTACCGGGTGAGCTTTGCGGATGCCAGCGACAGTGTGGAGATCGTGCCGGACAAGCCTCTGCCCGGGTATAATAATTACTTTATCGGCAATGATCCCTCCAAATGGGCCGGCAACTGCCGGGTCTTCCAGGGGGTCACGTATCGCAATCTCTATCCGAACATTGATGTTCGCTACTATACCAACAACGGCCAGCTGAAATACGATATCATCGTTCATCCGGGCGGCGATGTCAGCCGTATCCGGATGGTGTATGCGGGCGCCGACCGGCTGAGTGTCCGGAAGGGCCAGCTGAGCGTTGCCACCTCGGTGGGAGCAGTCACTGAGCTGGCGCCTTATTCCTATCTCTACAACGAGGCGGGGAAGGCGGATATCCGTTGCCGCTACACGGTGAAGAATGGCAATACGGTAGGCTTCGATGTGGCGGAGCATGACCTGGGCGCTACGCTGATCATCGATCCCACCGTTGTGTTTTGTACGTTCACCGGGAGCAAGATCAGCAATTGGGGGTTTACGGCTACGCCGGGCCCGGATGGGACTTTCTTTGCGGGCGGCATCGTGTTCGGCACCGCTTTTCCCTATACCACGGGGGCACTCCAGCCTGTGTACGGCGGCGGCCAGTTCGATGTAGGATTGATGAAGTTCAATAGCAGCGGTACCAGCAAGGTCTATGCGACGTATCTGGGTGGCAGCGATTCGGAGACGCCGCATAGCCTGATCTGTGATGCCCAGGGCAACCTTATCGTGCTGGGGCGGACGTATTCGGGTGGTAGTTTCCCGGGAAGCGCGCCTACGGGTCCCGGCGGTGGAGCGGATATGTTCGTCGCCAAGCTCAATTCGACGGGCAGCGCGCTTATCGGCTGTATGCGTATCGGGGGCAGCGCGGACGATTGTGTAAATATGGAAGACCAGGTCCGGACGCACTATGAGAAGGCCGACAGTCTGATCCGGAATTACGGTGACGACTCGCGGAGTGAGGTAGTGCTGGATGGTCAGAACAATATTCTCGTTGCGGCTTCTTCGCAGTCCCGCGATTTCCCAATTACCGGTGCGGTCTTCCAGCCCAATTTCTCCGGCGGCCGGCAGGATGGGGTCGTCCTGAAGATAGATCCGAACTGCGGTCACCTGATCTGGGCCAGTTTTCTTGGTGGGACGGGCTCCGATGCCTGTTTTGTGCTCAAGGCCGACCCTTTGACAGGCGATATCTATGTTGGCGGGGCCACCTCCTCGACGAATTTCCCGGGCATCAAAGGCGGTGTGATACAGGGCGCTTATGGTGGGGGCGCCTGTGACGGTTTCGTCGCGCAGCTGTCGGCGGACGGATCGACCCTTATCCGGTCGACCTACCTGGGAACGAATGTCAGTGATGCCATCTATGGTCTGCAATTCGACAAATACGGGTATCCCTATGTGATGGGTACTACGAATGGCCTGTGGCCGGTGGTCAATGCCACTTACTCCGTTGGCGGGTCCCGGCAGTTCGTCTCGAAATTGCAGCCGGACCTGTCCGCGTTCGTCTATTCCACTGTTTTCGGCACGCCAAGCAGCGCGGCGCATGGGGATCCGAATATCTCGCCGGTGGCGTTTTTAGTAGACCGTTGTGAAAATATATATGTCTCCGGCTGGGGAGGATGGATCATTGGCGGGGAAGGGGATCCTTATGGACTCCTGGGAACGGCGGGCATGCCGACGACCCCGGATGCTTTCAAGCCGCTGAGCGATAACAGGGATTTCTATTTTATCGTGCTAAAGAAGAATGTAACTGGAATTTTATACGGGACCTTTTTTGGGGAGAATGACAATTCGACCAGCATTAGTGAGCACGTGGATGGCGGCACGAGCCGGTATGACGCACAGGGGATCATCTACCAGGCTATTTGTGCGAACTGCAGTGGCCCCAAGCAAACAGGGCGGTATCCTACGACGCCAGGGGCCTGGGCGCCCGTGAACGGGGCCGGCAATGAGGGCTGTAATCTTGCTGCCGTGAAGATCGCCTTCAATTTTGCCGGGGTGGCCGCCGGGCTGCGGGCATCCGTGAACGGCCGGCAGGGCGATACGTCCGGCTGTATCCCGATGGATACCCAGCTGCAGGATACGATCCGTAATGCCAAGTCGTATATCTGGAATTTTGGCGACGGCAGCCCGGATACGGCTACTACGAGCTATGTGGTGAACCATACTTATCCTAATCCGGGGACGTATCTGGTGACGATGGTGGCGATCGATTCCAATAGCTGTAATGTGGCCGATACCGCTTACCGGCATGTGATTGCCCGAACGGACAGGGCGACCGTGGATTTTACGTTGTTGAAGAATCCGATGGCGCCATGCAACATCCTGGAATATGATTTCACCAATACCAGCGTGCCGCCCGCGGGCAAGCCTTTTGGACCGGCCTCCTTTATCTGGAATTTCGGAGATGGCTCGACACCGCTTGTATTCGGGGCGGGGCCGCTTTCTCATACCTTTACCAGTCCGGGAACCTACGTAGTCAACCTTATCCTCGACGACACGGCCTATTGCAATTATCCTGATTCGGCCAGTCACACGTTGCGGGTGTCGCCTATTGCCAAGGCGCAATTCATCACGCCTGCTACCGGATGTGCCCCGTATACGGCCACCTTTAACAATACTTCTCTGGGCGGGGTGATCTTCAACTGGAATTTCGGCGATCCGGGCAGCGGCGAAAGCAATTTATCCAGCGACGTCAACCCGGTGCATGTGTACCAGAGTCCGGGAACCTATACTGTCATCCTGCAAGAGCAGGACCCGAGCACCTGCAACATGGTCAGCGATACCAGCTTTACGATCGTGGTGAGCGTCAAGCCTAAGGCGGCATTCACCTATTCGCCCTATCCGCCGGTGGCCAATAAGCCGATAGTCTTCACGAATGCGTCGGTAGGCGGTGTCAGCTACAAGTGGCTGTTCGGGGACATCGATTCCACGGTAACGACGAGCATGGATACGGTGCAGCACCTGTACAACGAGACCGATACGTTCTCCGTCTGCCTGATAACGACCAATCAGTTCGCCTGTACGGATACCGCCTGCCAGCGGGTAGCTGCGCTCATCAACCCCCTGCTGGATGTGCCAAATGCGTTCACGCCCGGGAGGTTCGGGGAGAACGCGATAGTCAAAGTGATGGGTTTCGGCATTTTACGTATGGATTTTAGGATATATAACCGCTGGGGGAAGATGATCTTCGAATCGGACAACCCGAATGTAGGCTGGGATGGCAGCTACCTGGGGGCACCGCAGCCTATGGATGTGTATGCGTATACCCTGGAGGCAGAATTTACAAATGGGGGGCATGTAAGCAAAAAAGGAGACATAACTTTGGTAAGATAGTTGTAGTTAACGGTTTGCAAACAGACAACCAAAATTGGAAAAAGAACGTTACTAAAACGAACGGAGTTCGTTTTGTACGCGAAGCGTACAGACATTAGACATATTTAGGCAAAAAATTACATTTCAACAATTTTTTGCCGAAATTGAAAAAAAATGGGGGGATTGAAAACTATACTGGTGCTGAGTGCGTGCATGGTCCTGGGAACAGTTGGCGTGAGCGGGCAGGACCTTCATTTTTCGCAATGGTTCAACGAGCCATTGCTGACCAATCCTGCCAACACCGGTTTTATTCCCGATGCGGATTACCGGCTGGGGGCGAACTATCGCAATCAGTGGTCGGCTATTATGTCGGCGCCCTACAGGACGATGAGCATCTGGGGCGATGCTCAGGTCTTTCGCGACCGGATAGAGAATGGCTGGATGGGATTGGGCGGGGCCATCCTGCGGGACGACGCCGGTACGAGCACATTGACTTCGACGGAGATCTATGGGTCGGTAGCCTATCATCAGATGGTGGGCTATGCGAGTCTGATCTCCCTGGGATTCAATACCGGCTGGGTGAGCAAGAACATCAATACCTCGAACTTAAAATTCCCCGATCAGTTTGACGGAAAATTCTTTGACAATACGCTTCCGACGAGCGTGGTGATCGACCATCCGTCGGATAATTTCTTCGATATGCAGGTAGGGATGAACTACGCTTATTTCCCTACGAACAAGATGTATCTGAATGCCGGTTTTTCGGTACAGCATATCAACACTCCGCGGGAGTCTTTTTTCAATACGGATCCCGTGGGCTATAATGACAAGATCGCGCGCCGGTATATAGGGTTCGTGAATGCCAGCATAAAGGCTACCGACCAGGTGATCCTGAACCCAATGGGCTATTATACGTCGATGGCAGGAGCACAGGAGCTGGTTGTGGGGATGAGCGCCCAATACAATCTCCAGGACGAGGGCGATCAGCAGGTTGTCTTCGGGATCTTCGACCGGTTTGGGGATGCCATCATCCCGATGATCGGTTTTGTATACAAGAATATCAGGCTAACCTTCACATACGATATCACCACATCGGCCCTTAAGAGTTATGACAATGGCTATGGCGCCTACGAATTTGCCCTGATCAATCAGGGGTTCTACAGTCAGTATAACGGTGATAAGCGTCAGTCGCTGTGTCCAACTTTCAAGCAATAGTCCTACTTTCAAGCAATAGAACAAACCCCATAATAATGACAAAAAAGGTTGTAATCGCGCTTTCTTTTTGGATGATAGCACTGGCCAGCATGGCCCAGGACCATATGCCCAACCGGGTGTACACGTATTCCGATGAAGGGACGGGAACGGGATTCCTGAAGGAGAACCTGTTCCTGGGAGGGGGCCTGAGCTGGGCTTCGGTTCCGACGAGTTCAATGTCGGGGTGAACCCTGAGCTAGGGTATTCGCTGAATCGCTGGCTGGATGTGGGCGTCGTGGTGAACTTTGATTATCAATCCATCTCCGCCGACCCTACCGGGTATTACAATCCAAACTTGAGCTCCAAGCAGTTTACGTATGGCGGCGGTGTTTTCGGCAGGGCCTATGTGCTGCCCTTCCTGTTCCTGACGGCGCAGCCGGAATACAACTGGACGAGCATCAAAGCGAACGATGAGACCTATGGCGGAACCTACAAGACCAATGTGAGCGCGCCGAGCCTGTTGTTAGGGCTGGGCTATGGGCGCCGGGTAGTCGGTCAAAATGGATTTTTTATTGAATTGATGTTCGATGCGCTTTCCAATACCAATTCGCCGTATAATGATGCTTTTGGTCATCCGTTGCCGGTGCTGAGGGCAGGATTCGATATCTACCTTCATCAACGGAGATAGGGCGCGAGGTCTGCCGGCGTGGCGCAGATCGTAATGCGGTCTTCGAGCCTGTCGTAGAGGAAGCCTTCTGTTTCCAGCTGCCGCAGGTGTGCGAGCAGATGGTCGTAGAATCCGCCGGTATTGAGGATAAAGATCCTCTTATCATGGATCTTCAGCTGGTTCCAGGTGAGCATCTCGAACAGCTCGTCGAGGGTGCCGAAGCCACCGGGAAGGATAACGGCGGCATCACAATGTTCATACATCATTTTTTTCCGGACGTGCATATCGGCGACCGTGCGTAGCTCGGTGATCCCCCGGTGATAGGTTTCCCATTCCATCAGCAATTCCGGGATGATACCCAGGACGGCGGATCCGCCTGCCAAGGCGGAGTCGGCTATCAGGCCCATGAGGCCGGCGTGACCGCCGCCATAGACGACCTTCAGCTTGTGGGCCGCGATGAGCTGGCCCAGTTCCACGGTATGTTGGGCGAAGAGGGGGTTCTTTCCTGTTTTGGAGCCGCAGAAGACGGCGATGCATTTAATTTCCATTTTGTGTGGCATGCTGCAAAATTAAAATTCATCTATTATCCCTGTATTTCCTAATTTCAGGCATGTCTTCTTTCCTGCTATTCGCTTTCGTGATCGGCTATTTCCTTTTGTTGCTGGGAGTAGCCTGGCGTACGTCGCGTCATTCCAATAATGACTCCTTTTTTATCGGCAACCGCAATTCCAACTGGATGCTGGTGGCTTTCGGGATGATAGGAACGTCGTTGTCCGGTGTCACATTCGTCAGCGTACCCGGCACGGTAGGTGATTTTGCCGGCACGGGCTATAAGGCTTTCGGCTATCTGCAGGTGATCATCGGGTATTGGATCGGATACCTGGTGATTGCTTTCGTTCTGCTGCCCTTGTATTACCGGCTGCACCTGACCTCCATTTACAATTATCTGCAGACCCGTTTTGGGGCGGTGGCTTACCGGACGGGCGCCTTGTTCTTCATTATTTCCCGTACAGTGGGCGCTACCGCGCGGCTTTATCTGGTGATCAACGTGCTGCATATCTTTATCCTGCGGGATATGGGCATTCCTTTTGGGGTGACCAGCTTCGTTATCCTGCTGATGATCCTGCTGTATACCTTCGAGGGCGGTGTGAAGACGATCGTCTACACGGACACGCTGCAGACCACGTTTATGCTGCTGGGGCTGGTGGTGTGTATAGGATATATCCTGCATAACCTGGGTCTTTCGGCCGGCGGAGCGCTGCAGGCCCTGGAGGCCAAGGGGCTTACGCATGTGTTCAACACCGATATCAACAGCAAGGGCTTTTTCCTCAAGCAGATCCTCGGCGGCATGTTCATTGCCATTGCCATGACGGGGCTGGACCAGGAGATGATGCAGAAGAATATCAGCGTCAAGAACGTGCATGATTCCAAGAAGAATGTCATGACCTTTAGCTTTATCATGGTGCTGGTCAGCTTTCTGTTCCTGCTGTTGGGCGGGCTGCTCTACCTTTATTCCCTGCGTCAGGGTGCGGTCTACCAGGGACATGCATTTGTATTGGGCGGGAAAAATGTCATTGGGGACGATCTGTTCCCGACCCTGGCTTTGCATTATCTGCCGCAGTCTGTTTCTATCATCTTCATCATCGGGCTGATCTCGGCCTTGTTCCCGAGCGCGGATGGGGCGCTCACGGCTCTGACCTCCAGCTTTTGCATCGACCTGCTGGATCTGAGGAACAGGCCCGGCTACAGCGAGGCCCGGCAGCGGCGTACGCGGATGACCGTGCACGTCGGCTTTGCCGTGATCTTCCTGCTGTGCATCCTGATATTCAAATGGGTGAATAACAAAAGCATCGTCAATATCATCCTGGAGCTGGCGGGATATACTTATGGCCCCCTGCTGGGACTTTTTGCCTTCGGCATCTTTACGCACCGGGAGCTGCCCAATACCTGGAAGACCACCGCGCTGTGTCTGCTGGCGCCTGTTTGCTGTTACTTCCTCAGCCAATATTCAGCCCGGTGGCTGGGTGGGTTCCAGATTGGCCTGGAGCTGCTGCTGATCAATGGGCTGCTGACCTTTCTTGGCCTGTGGGGGCTATCCAGGCCGGGGCAGGCCCGACCCGGAGGGATGGTCAATTAGCGTATATTTGCACAAATTTTTTGGGTATGGAACTGATCGATCCATTAGCGCAGGCTTATGCGGAGAAATATTCTTCGAAACTGACTCCTTTATTGGATGAGATCGAGGCTTATACATCTGCCCATCACCCTGAGGCTCATATGCTCAGCGGGCCATTGCAGGGGAAGGTACTGGAGCTGATGAGCAGCCTTTTGCGGCCCCGGCGGATACTTGAGATCGGTACTTTTATGGGGTATAGCGCCTTGTGCCTGGCGGAGGGCCTGGTTGAGGATGGCCGGCTGCACACGATAGAGCTGCGCGAGGAGGATGCCGGCAGGGCGGCGGAATATTTCCGCCGGGCAAATCGGGATGACAGGATAATATTGCACCGGGGAAATGCGTTAGCCATCATCCCAGCCCTCAACGAGGTCTGGGATATCGTTTTTATAGATGCGGACAAGGTGAGCTATGGGGAATACTATAGGCTGGTGCTGCCCCGGGTACGCCAGGGCGGCCTGATCATTGCGGATAATGTGTTGTTCCACGGCCAGGTGCTCGAGCCTGAGATCCAGGGCAAGAGCGCAAAGGCGATACAGGCCTTCAATGAGCTGGTAAGCGCAGATGAAACGGTAGAAAAGGTCATGCTAACGATCCGGGACGGCTTGTTCTTCATCCGGAAAAAATAAACGGGGTGCCGATGCGAATAAAGCATATGATGCATATGATAGTTGGTGTTTCTCTGCTGCTGACGGCCGAACGGCTGGCGGCCCAGATCAGTGCGAATGGGGTGCTTTATGTGAACACTTATAAGGTCTTAGCGATTACGGAGATGCAGCGTTCGGGCATACCCGCTGCGATCATTTTGGCCCAGGGCCTGCATGAGTCGGAAGCGGGCACAAGCGAGCTGGTCAGGCAATCGAACAATCATTTTGGGATCAAGTGCAAGGAAGACTGGAAGGGAGGAGTGGTCTATCATGATGACGACAGCCGGCAGGAGTGTTTCCGCAGCTATGCTACGGCGGCAGACTCTTATCGCGACCACAGTGATTTCCTGCGCCGTGGAACCCGTTATTCCTTCCTTTTCGATCTGGACCCGTCGGATTATGAAGGCTGGGCCTATGGCCTCAAGAAAGCTGGCTATGCGACGAATATCCGGTATTCGCAGATCCTGGTAAAGCTCATCAAGGACTATAGCCTGCAGCAATATTCTCTTATTGGCATGGGTAAGCTGAAACCGGAGGATGAGGTGGTGCTCACGATGCCGGGTGTGTCTCCTGTGACCCCCGTGGTGGCGGCGGTGGCGGCCGATAGTGGCGTTACAGTAGTGGAAACAGCGCCGGCCGTGGCCTATCCGGATGGGGAATTCACGATCAACAAGACCAGGGTCGTCTATGCCAGGGCGGGGCTTTCCTTGCTTTCGATTGCCGGGCAGTACGATATACCTCTGGCACGCCTGCTGGAGTTCAATGATATGAAGGAGGAGGACGTGCTGGTAAAGGGGCAGCTGATCTTTTTGCAGCGGAAGCGGCGGACCGGCCAGGTGGAATTCCATGTGGTGCGAGAAGGGGAGAGCCTGTACGATATCTGCCAGACCGAGGGCGTCCGTTACCAGGACATGCTGGAGATGAACCAGCTGGAACCCAGTTTGCAGCCGGCATCGGGAGAACGCATTTATTTGCAGGCATCGGCGCCTTCGAGGCCCAGGCTGGCGGCTAGTCAACGATAAATTATATTTCACTATATGTCTATTCTAAGGGTACATGACAAAGCATTCGAGCCCTACCTAAGCGCGGAATTGATCGACGAGAAGATCGGGATGATAGCAACGAGAATAGACCAGGATTACGTCGGGAAGAAACCGCTTTTTATCGCTATTCTGAATGGGGCATTTATGTTCGCATCGGATCTGTTCAAGAAGGTAAGCATAGAATCGGAGATCAGCTTTATCAAGCTGGCTTCCTATAAAGGCACCAAATCCTCCGGACAGGTGATCACGGCCATCGGGCTGGACACCGACCTGCATGGACGGCATGTGGTCATCATTGAGGATATCGTGGATACGGGTAAGACGCTTAGCGAGTTCCTGCCGCAGCTGGAGCATCAGCAACCCGCTTCCCTGAAGATAGCGGCGCTCCTGCACAAGCCTGAGGCGACCGTGTATCCGATCACCGTGGATTATCTGGGCTTTTCCGTACCCAATAAGTTTCTGCTTGGCTATGGCCTTGATTATGACGGATTAGGAAGAAATATTCCCTCAATTTACCAATTGGTGGAATAGGACTTGACAAAGAGGAAAGAACGCATTAATTTTAATCAAAATATCCAATTGAAACCCGCATTACTGCTGCTAATGGGTTTTCTTCTGTTCCATTCTTCGCGCGCGCAGTATTATTTGCGTGGGGAAGTGAAAGACGAGAACAACGCCCTCTTGCCAGATGTAAGGATCCTGCTGCATTCCAGCGGGTATCTCTATCATTCAGGGAGTTCGGGGGCTTTTGGGATTCCTATACCACTTGTTTCCGATACGGTGACCTTGTCGGCGGATGGCTACCAGACGCTGATCTTACCGGTGAGCTCCAATCAATACCAGAGCATAATATTGCGTTCCACGCTGATCGTCGCGCCGCCGGCGCGAAGAGGTCTGCTATCCTTGACCAAGGACCTGCGTGTGACGGGCCGGCAGGAATGGACGGTCGGCAGCGAAACCTACAGCTCGCTGGTAGAAAATAGATTCATTCCTGCGACGCGTTTTCCCGAAACCGGCTTTGCCGTCACGATAGACAAGGCTTCCTACAGCAATGTCCGGCGTTTCCTGAACATGGGCAGCACCATTCCGCCGGATGCCGTTCGGATCGAAGAGCTCCTGAACTACTTTAACTTCGGGTATAGCGACCCTCCGGTGGACAGCTGTTTTGCCCTGCATTCCCGGCTTTCGGAATGTCCCTGGAACTCCGGCGACCGGTTGCTATTTCTACAGGTCTGTGCCCGGAAGCTGGACCCGGCGCGGATACCTCCCGCCAATCTCGTCCTGCTGGTAGATGTATCCGGATCCATGGATCTGCCCAACAAACTGCCCTTGTTGAAATCCGCTTTTGGATTGTTAGTTAATAACTTAAGAGCCATAGATACCGTTTCCATCGTGACTTATGGAGCTTCTGTAGCGGTGATGCTGCAGCCTACATCGGGGCAGGATAAGAAGAAGATCCTGAAGGCTATAGACGACCTGGGCGCCGGTGGAGCAACGCCGGGGGAGGCAGGTATCCGGGCGGCTTACCGGGTGGCTAAGAGTCAGCTGATCAGGGGCGGCAATAACCGGGTGATACTGGCGACGGATGGGGATTTCAATGAAGGGGAGACTTCGGAGGAGGAGCTGGAGAAGCTCGTCGTCCAATATAAGGACTGGGGTATTTATCTGACCTGCCTGGGGGTAGGCATGGGCAATTATAAAGATTCCAAGCTGGAGGCGCTGGCCAAAAAAGGCAATGGAAATTTTGCCTATCTGGACGATGAGCGGGAGGCGGAGAAGGTGCTGGTGCGGGAGTTTACGCAGACGGTGTATGCGGTGGCTGACGACGCCTACTTGAATATCGAGTTCAACTCTTCCCTTGTCAAAGATTACCGGCTCATAGGTTTCGACAACAAGGTGAAGGTATTATCCGATTCGTTGAGCCAGCTGCAGGGCGGAGAAGTAGGCTCGGGGCATTCTTTGCTAGCGTTGTTCGAGATCGTGCCGCGCGAGGCCGACAGCGTGCAGGTCCATGATCCTAACCGGCTGGCCAGGGTGAGCTTGAATTACCGGCTTCCGCACGATCCTCGTGCCCGGACGAGCGACTATGATTGCGGGAGCCAGCTGATCGCTTTCCGGGATTTGCAGCCCTGCTACCGTTTTGCGTCGTCGATCGCGCTTTTTGGGGGGCTGCTGAAGAATTCACGGTTTACGAATCAGGCTGGCTGGAAGGATGCCATCCAGATGGCCGAAAAATCAAGCGACCCGCAGGATGCCATGCAGCAGGAATTTATCGCGCTGATCGAGAAGGCGCGGAAGATCTATGGGAAGCAAAGACATAAAAAGGTCGACGATTAGCTAAACATTTCCCTCACTTTATCGAAAAAGCTACGTTCGTTCTTATCCGGCTTAGGCTGGAAGTTGGGCGAATCATTGAGCTTTTCCAGCATCGATTTCTCTTCCGGGGTTACGTGCTGGGGTGTCCATACATTTATGTGGATCAGTTGATCGCCTCTTTCGTAGGTGTTCACGCCGGGAAAACCTTTCCCTTTGAGGCGGAAGATCTTGCCGCTTTGTGTGCCGGGGGGTATTTTGATCTTGGCTTTGCCGTCGATGGTAGGCACTTCTGCCTGTAATCCGAATACGGCATCCGCGAAAGAGAGGTGCAGCTCAAAGGCCACGTTGAGTCCATCGCGATGGAGCTCGGGATGCTGTTCCTCTTCGATGAGGATGATCAGGTCGCCGGATGGGCCGCCGCGTTCGCCTGCATTGCCTCTGCCTCCTACGCTGAGCTGCATGCCTTCCTGCACGCCGGCGGGTATATCGATGGTGACGGTCTCTTCGCCATAGACTCTGCCTTCCCCCTTACATATGGGGCATTTGGCGGTGACGATGGAGCCTTCGCCGTTACAGGTAGGGCAGGTGGTGACGGTCTGCATCTGTCCCAGAAAAGTATTGCTGACGCGACGTACCTGCCCGCTGCCGCCGCAGGTGGAGCAGGTCTGGACGCTGTTCTTGTCTTTAGCCCCGCTGCCGGTGCAGGTAGTACAGCCGACGTATTTTTTGACCTTGATATTCTTGGAAACGCCTTTGGCTATTTCTTCGTAGTTGAGCTTGATCTTCACCCGCAGGTTGCTGCCTCTCACGCCACGGCTGCGACCGCCGCCGCCGCCGCCTCTCCGGCCACCGAAAAAGCTGCCGAAGATGTCGTCGCCGAAAATATCGCCGAACTGGTTGAAGATATCATCCATGTTCATATTGGCGCCACCGCTGGATCCACCTCGGCCATTGCCGGACACGCCGGCGTGACCGTAGCGGTCGTACTGGGCCCGCTTGTCTGCATCGCTCAATATCTCATAGGCTTCGGCGGCCTCCTTGAATTTCTCTTCGGCGGCCTTATCCCCGGGATTGCGGTCGGGATGGTACTGCATGGCTACCTTACGGTAAGACTTTTTGATCTCGTCGGCCGCGGCGCCTTTTGATACCCCTAGAATTTCGTAATAATCTCTTTTTGACATAGTCTTTTTAACAGGATGTTGGGGTTATTTGCCTACCACTACTTTAGCAAAGCGGATGATCTTATCATTGAGGTAGTATCCTTTCTGTACTTCGTCGATCACCTTGCCCTTTTTCTTGGGATCGGGAACGGGTATTTCGGTGATCGCCTCGTGCTTTTCCACGTCGAAATCCGTGTTCACGCTCTGCATGGCTTTAAGGCCCCTGGATTGCAGGGTGGAACGGAGCTTGGAAAAAACGAGCTGGACGCCTTCCCGGATCTGGGTGAGGTCATCCGTTGTCTGCAGCTGTTTTTCGGCCCTGTCGCTGTCATCCAGCACGTCCAGCAGGGAAATGATCACTTCCTTACCGGCAGTCTGGCGAAGCTCCAGGTTTTCCCGGGCGCTGCGTTTCCTGAAATTGTCGAATTCTGCGAACAGTCGAAGGTATTTGTCTTTCTGTTCCTGTACCTCATCTTGAAGACTTTGGACAAGACGATCGACCTCATCTTCCCGGGCGCCCATATCCTCCAGGCGGGTAGCGCCTGCGATATTTTCGTCGGTGTTCATATCTTCCAGGTCTTCGCGTCCTTGTTCGTCTATATTGTTGATATCTATCATAATCGTAAGATTAGCACAAAGGTACGTTTGTCAATATTCCTGCCAAGCCGGAATTAGAGACAAATTGTCTTAAAAAAAAGCTTGGGATGACAGGGAGGAAGGGATAAAGATTATTTTTGCCGAAGAGGAAAGCAGTCTTTCCTGGGGCCATTCTTACTAACTAAATGGATACTAGTCCGTTATATACAGACCAATTAGAACGCTTATGGAGTAAGGCCCTGGAAGGGGATACGGATGCCTTTCGTGATATCCACCAGGAGCTCTTCAAGGGTTTGTATGGCTATGCCTTAAAATTATTGCAGGATCGGGATCTGGCCAACGATGCGGTGCAAGACCTGTTCGTTAAGATCTGGGTGCGGCGGGTTGGCATTGGTCCGGTAAATAAGGTAAAATCCTATTTTTATACGGCCTTGCGGCGGCAGGTGCTCAACCAGCTGCGGAATCTGCATCTCCGGGAGCTGCAGATCGTGGGGCTGCCCCGGCCGGACATCGATTTCTCCCCTGAGGAGATCGTAGTGCGTAACGAGGAATATGAGAATCTGCAGAGTAAGATCGCCAATTTGCTGAATGAATTGCCAAGCCGGCAGAAAGAAGTCATTTATTTACGCTATTTTGAAGATATGGATTATCCCCAGATTGCCGAAGTCATGGGGATCAACTACCAGTCAGTATTGAATCTCACACAAAAAGCCCTACAGAAATTGCGGTCGGCGAACTTGTTGTCGATGCTTTTCTATCTCGCGGCATTGTACCGGGCAATTAAAGAAATGTAATTTTTTTTTGAAAAGAGAGTATGAAACCAGCATTCCCGTGTCTGGTAGTATAAAAGCGCCCCATGGACGAGCTAACAAACAATGAGATGGACAGCAAGGATCTGCCGTTCGGTTTCCGAAAGCAGCTGGTGAGCGATCGCCTGCAGGAGGAGAACTGGAAAGCGGTGGAGGATGCCATACGGCAGCAGGAAAATATGCCTGCTGAGGCACCCGTGCGGAAGGGGGGAGGAAGGATCATTCGTTTGGGCAGGCTCTTCGCTGCTGCCGCCAGTGTGACGGCCATTGCCTTTGGCATCTGGTGGATCGGGGCGCGAACGGGGCATCTGCAATATTCCCAGGTAAAGACCGGCTTCGGGGAGATCAAGACTATTATTTTACCAGACAGCACTGTCGTTACGCTGAATGGCAATTCATCCATGCGGATCCCGGATCAATGGACGGAGAAGTCGGGGCGGCAGGTTTGGCTGGAAGGGGAAGCGTATTTCCAGGTGCAGAAGAAGCCGGCGACGGTAGAGAAGTTCGTGGTGCATACCCGGCAGGTGGACGTGGAGGTGCTGGGCACGAAATTCAATGTCAACGTGCGCAGACAGAAGGCTGTCGTCTCGCTGGAAGAAGGGAAGGTTAGATTATCCGTTCATGGCAATGATACGGCCGTGTTGGAGAAGGCGCCGCTGGTCATGCGGCCCGGCCAGGTGGTCGTGATCGATGCAGCCGGGCATCGGGCCAAGGTCAATGAAGAAAACAATGTGACGACCCACAGCGGATGGACGCGGCATGAATTCCATTTCGACAATACCTCCCTGGAAGAGATCGCCAGGTTGATCGAAGATACGTATGGGTACAAGATGGAAGTGGAAGATCCGGCCATGCTACAGTTCGCCGTATCGGGTGATATGCGGGTGCGGGATGTGGAAGAGATGACCCAGCTGCTGGAAGCGTCTTCGGGATATACGATGCGGATAAAAGATAAGACGATCTACGTTACAAACCGATGATATCCGGAACTCTGTAGACTAACGATTGCCGCTTATAAGTAAAACAAAACGCCATATGAGAAAAGAAACCTTCGCAGGTAAGCTGCTGCTTTTTGCCCTATTCTTCCTGGGCTGCAGCAAACTGATGAACGCCCGTTCACAGTCAAATGCCTGGTTAGCATCCTATTCGCAGACCAGCTTGAGTCTGGGCAATCAGGATCAGGATCCCAAAAGCCAGGCCCGGACGATCCCCAGCATTCTGACGGACGCCAGGAAGACGTTCGACGTCGACTTCATCTATGAGTCTAAAGTTCTGCCCGGTGCGCGGGTGATCATCGATGTCGACCGGTACAAATCCGTTGAAGATTTTTTGGATGAATTGCTGAGGCCATATAATCTGAAGTACAAAAAGGTTTTGAGCAAGGCCTACGTTATTTATTCCAACAGCCCGGAGTTAAAACGGCTGATCTCCAGCCTTACCCGTGAGGGCATGATGACAGCCGATATGAAGGTTACGAACGGGGCGGAGGCCCGGAGCATTGTCGTCACGGGCCAGCTCCTTGACAATGGCGTCACAGGCGCGCCGTTGGAGGGTGTCAGCGTGACGGTGAAAGGGACGAACAGGGGAACCCTTACCGACAAAGACGGGAAGTTCAAATTAGAAGTGGAAAGCGGGAATGCCGTGCTGGTCTTCTCCCTTATAGGTTATCAGAGCAAGGAAGTAGCCGTAGGCAGCCAGACGGATATTCAGCTCACGATGACCTCGCAGTCGCAAGGGCTGAATGACGTAGTAGTGGTGGGGTATGGCACGCAGAAGAAGAGCGTCGTTACGGGCGCCATTTCGAGCGTGAAGGCCAGCGACCTGGAAGACCAGCCTGTTTACCGGCTGGAAGATGCGTTGCAAGGCCGGACCTCGGGTGTGACGATCGCCGCCAACTCCGGTCAGCCCGGTTC
>JAMFRX010000776.1 GCA_026224995.1 Puia dinghuensis | reverse complement strand
GGTATAGCCTGTTCGACGTCAACCACGATGCATGGCGGTACGACTCGACGACCAATGCCTACTATCTCCACTATTTTTCGCGGAAACAGCCCGATCTGAACTGGGAGAACCCGCGGCTACGCCAGGAAGTATATGACGTCATGCGATTCTGGGCGAACAAGGGCATCGACGGTTTCCGGCTTGACGCCTTTCAGTTCGTGGCCAAGGACACAAGTTTCCCGGTGTGGCCCGAAGGCTGGGAGAAGCATTTTATGCAATACTATGCGATGGGGCCGCGGCTGCATGACTATCTGAAAGAGATGAACACGGAAGTGCTAAGCCACTATGATGTGATGAGCGTAGCGGAAGGGGCAGGCAATTCCCTGAGTGACGCGCATGACCTGGTAGATGCCGACAGGAAGGAGCTGGATATAGCATATGCTTTCGACGCGGTGGATATGGCAAAGCTTTCGGGTTATAGCCTTATTCATCTGAAAGATATCTTTAGCCGGTGGGACAGCGCTTTTGCGGAGAAGGGCTGGCTGGCGGTGTTTCTGGCCAATCACGACCAGGCCCGGCTGGTAAGCCGGTTTGGCAATGACAGTCCTGCTTTCCGTGATCTGTCCTCCAAGCTATTATCTACCTTTTTGCTGACGATGCGCGGCACACCCTTTTATTATAACGGTGACGAGCTGGGAATGACCAATCCCGGCTTCAAGGAGATCGGCGACTATCGCGACGTTGCGGTCCTGAATGAATACCTGCATCAGAAGGCGTTGGGCGGAGATCTCCAGGCCTATATGAAGGAGATCGCCTTTAGCGCGCGCGACAACGGCCGGACGCCGATGCAATGGGATGCCACGCCCCATGCCGGTTTTACTAAGGGCGAGCCGTGGATAGGTGTCAACCCCAATTTCACTACGATCAATGTGGTGGCGCAGGAAAAAGATACTACGAGCTGTCTGAACTATTTTCGGCGGCTGGTGCGGCTGCGTAAGGACGAGCTCACGCTGGTCTATGGAAAATATCGCCTGCTGGACCGAAGCAATGCGCAGGTCTATGCTTATACCCGATCTATGGGTGATAAGGAGCTGTTGGTGCTGCTGAATTTTTCGGCCGGTGAAGCGCCTGTTCGCACGGGGCTTTCCATGAAGAAAGCGAAGCTCCTGCTGTGCAATTATCCAACTGCGGCGGATAAGGCTGATGTGCTAAGGCCCTATGAGGCACGGGTATATTCCCTTCGTTAGAAGTTAGTTCTTAAGGAACGTCCGGGTAAACTTGGATTGTCCGGTGAGGAGCTCGGCGAAGTAGATCCCTTTGGGGAGGTCGTTGACCGGAACGTCGATGGTATTGCCGGAGGCGGCATTCACCTGCCGGACCACTCTGCCTTGTGCATCGATGACCAGAATGCCGACGGAGCCGGTACCGGCGGTGACGACATGCAGGATGTCCGAAGCGGGGTTGGGATAAATGCTGATCGTAGCGGACTGTGGCGCCGGGCCTTCGAGGGTCCTGATACCTGAATAAGCCACGCTGCCATCTGCGTTGACGATCTCAAGGCGATAATAGTTAACGCCGGTTTCGGGTTTGTTGTCTGTAAAGATATAATCAGCGCTGCCGGCGATATTGGCCTGTGCGTTCACGGCGCCGATAGTAGAGAAGCTGACGCCGTCGGCGCTTCGCTGAACATTGATGTGATCGACGTCCATTGCCTGCTCGATGGTCCATCGGAGCAAGGCCGACCCCTGGTCACCGGTCGCAGTAAAATCCGTGATCGTGAGCGGCAGGGTAATAGGCGTATTGCTATATACGATCGTATAGTAGCCCGTGGGAGTATTGCTGGCAGTGACGGTAAAAGACACCGTGTTGCCGGACACGCTGATCGCAGAGGCGCTCATGAGACTGTTGGTGCCTGATGCGAATGAGCCATCGGTTGCATTATAAAGCAGGGCAAAAGATGCGGAGCCGCTGGGCGTGCTGGAGTTATAATCCATAAAACTGAATTTGATGGTCAGCTGACCTGCAGCATTACCTCCGGAGAGCTGAACATACCAGGACTTGTTCCAGCGGGAAAGGGAGCTGGAGCTGGCGACGCCCGGGATGGTGGCATTGGTGATGACCGAATTTGTTTGCCCGTTGTCAGCCGCCATCAGGAAGCCCGTGGTATTGAGAAAACCCGTGTTGGTGCTTGAAAAGCCGAGGCCATCTGTAGAGCCGGAAGTGGTGCTAAGCACATTATCCGTCGAGCTGGTATAGCCGATCCCTACCAGGTTTTTGTTATAGGATGCGGTTGCAGGCGGCGTGAACTTCGTATAACCGGAGGTTGGCAAGGCTGATTCGAGTCCCCAGGTTGCCGACTCATAATTCTCAAGGATGTTGCGCTGTGTGTTGTTCAGAGCTGTATTATAGGCCAGGATCTCGTAAACAGGATCGTTGCCGTTCATCCCCCTGCTCATAAAGGTAGAGTTAATGGAATACGTGGCGTTGGTAGGCGCCTGGGCGACATCGACGATGATATGGTTGGTGGTGCTGGCGTTAAGGGTCTGAACACCGTTGGTCCATTGTGCAGGGGGCGTACCGGTATTGTAGCTCCAGTCGTTCACATTGGGCCCATCGGTATAGACCGAGCTCTGTCCACCGCCACGGATGCTGAAATCCGCGTTGGCGGGCGAGGAAAAAAAGTATTGGTAGTGGCCGGAGCCGACTAGGTTTCTTACGCCGACGATGGACTGGTAGGCGCCAGTCGGGCCGGTCAGGAGCTCGTTATAGTTTTCGAAGATGACCGCAGAATTGCCATTAAGGGCATTGGTCTGCAGGAGCGGCTGGGTCCCGCTGGCAGTCTGAACGGCATGGTTGCCGTTGCCGCTCTTGTCCATCCATTTGGCAATATAGTCTCCATTGGCGGCTTGGGTACCACTGGATTTTTTCAGGGTAGTCGCATCAGCGCCGGTCAGCCATAATTTGAGGTTGCTGTTGCCGAGTCCGCCCGGATAATATTGGGCATTGGCAAGGTTGCCGGTTATAATAAGGAAGGCAACGAGTGTTTTGCGGGTGTACAGATTGTTCATTGGATATCAGAATTTGGCAACAATCTATACTCCAAGATAGCACCAAACTATAATAAACTGATTATCAATCGCATGCAGACAGGCGTCCGTCCCGCTTTGGGACCATGTTCTACATTTGGGTCGTATTTGTCTTACTTGACCCCTTTGCT
>JAMFRX010000775.1 GCA_026224995.1 Puia dinghuensis | reverse complement strand
GTCGCCTTCCGTTTTGAGGATCGCGTACATCTGCACCAGCCCATCGCGGATAAACTCCCAGTGTCGCATATCGTAGAGGGCCGTTTCCCAAAGGGTATCCTGCTGGTTCTTGTCCTTCAGGGGCACGGAATAGGTGATATGCAGCAGCAAGTCCTGGTAGGAGACGGGGAGCCGCACTTCCCGGCCATGGTGCTTGAGGTAGCTGCGCAGGCCTTCCGTCACCGGGAAAATGGGCTTTTTCCGGGAGGGCTTATTGGACTCGTCACTTGCCGGGCCGTCGGGCCGCTCGCTGAAATACATCACTGATCAAATGTAGCGATTTCACCCAATACCCGTCTACTTGTCCGGTTTATAAAAGAGCTGAGAGATCAGCGGGACCAGTGAGCTGATAGAGGTCAGCAGACCGGTGATCTTCTGATAGATCGCGTCCTGCGTCAGGAAAACGAAGATCCCTGCCGTGGCGACGATGAGAAACAGAGGGGTGCGGAAGTTTTGCCAGGAGCCCTGCTCGCGTGCCTTCTTCATCTGGCTAACGATGCTCTTGTCCCTGGACTGATCGAGTACAAAATTGTGGAGGCTGCCGGTGAGGAAGCGCAATTGTTCGTCTTTGTCCAGGCAAAGAACGCCTTTGCGGATGAGGCTGTAGAGTGGAAGTCCTGCTTTGTAGTTGGCGAGGCTATCGATGGCGAAATCGTAGGCCACGAACTTTTCGCGGGAGCTGAGTCCGTCCCAGATCTTTTTATAGACTTCCTTTAGCTCCGCCTGGAGGTGGAGGATACGATAGTCGGGATCGGCGGCTTCATATTGACGGATAGCGTCGGCCGTCCATGGCGCGATGCCGGCGACAGGCGTTGTTGCGGCCAGGATATCGTTGTGACAGACGGCTTTGGGATATTTGTCGAACAGGCCTATCAGGAAGATGCGGCTTGCCAGGGATGCGGTGAGCCGGCGAAGGAGCCAGAACAGGGCGCATACGGTCAGCAGGAAGAGCAGGATATTGGTGGCGCTGAGCTTTTCGGCGCTGCCGAACAACAATTGCAGGGCGGTGAACCGCGTCTCGTGTGCAAGGGCCAGCCGCACGGGGCTGCCGTCGCGGTTCCAGCTGGCGATATGGCGCAACACCTCGGAATCGCCTTCCCGGGCGAAGTACCAGGAGCTGTCACCGGCCTTTTCCGGGGTTTTCCCAAAGGTGAGGGCGGTCGTGTCGCCGGGGAAGAGAAAGTTTCTCAGCTGATAATACATTTCGGGGGGATGGGCGGGGATGGCGTCGGCGGAATCCGGCATGCCATTGGCGCCGGGCAGGTCCGGGATATAGATGCCTTTGACCAGCTTCAGCTCGCTGAGAAAGTTCTTGTCGGCGAGGCTGTATCCTGAAAATTATAATCGGCCTTCTCCCTGGTGATGGCGTCTTTGCGCTGGCAGATGGATTGCGCCAGGGCAAGCTTTTCCTGTTTGCTGCGGGTGCGGGTCTCTTCCTTGAAGAAAAAGCAGAAGATAGCCAGGGCGGGCAGGATGACGGTGAGCAGGACGCCGGTGACCACCACGTTGACGTAACGGGATAACATCTTTTCCGGGCTGCGGGTGTTGGTTTTTGCCGAAAAGCTGCGGAGACTTTGAACGATCAATGCGGCAAAGATCAGCTGGGTACCGACGATCATGGACTTGTTCCAGCTATGGAGATCGGAGAAGAGCAGATAGAGAGAGACCGTGACAATGGCCAGCAGCGGTATAAAAAGGGCCGCGATGGGGATCGGTCTTTTGGGAAGGGGCTGGTCCAGGGATTTCTGTTTTTCCCGGAGGAGGAAGTAGAGAATGGAGAGGTAGAACGGCAACAGGACGGAGATGGCCAGCAGGTAGAATTCGTGGCTGTGGACAAAGCTTTCCACGACCACCCATGCCAGGGTATAGACGGCGGCCAGACCGAGCATGCCGCGAAGCAGGTGGCCGTAATAGCCGGCTTTGGCGGGCAGGGGTCGTAGCCATTCGAAATTCACGAGGTTGATGGAAGTCAAGCTGGCCTTTGTGCGCGCCCATTCATTGCAATAGGCGGACAGGATCAGCAGCAAAATGCTGGCCGCGACAAAGAAGCAGGTGAGGGTAAGGAGGTGGAGCTGAAAATGCTGGTCGCCGTTGAGATCGCAATACACCAATACGGTGAAGGGCAACCGTTGGAAGGGAGTGGTCAATAGCGCGACATCCCCGCCATGCAGGACCGTGGACGGATAAAAGCGTGCCTGCCGATATTCGATGTACTGCCGGATGGTGGATTTGTCCGGGAACTGGCTGTAGATGTTGCTGAGGAGGGTGCGGTCCATCCTGTCGTTGAAAAGGATCTTGCCTGTTTTGTCGATGATGGCGAAGCCATAACCCGAGGGAAGCACCGTATTGCAGACCGAGTACATGGTCCCGGACAAACCCAGCATGATAGGCTGTTTTGTCCCTGCCGGATCGCCGGCGCTTCGGCGAACGATGGTCACGACGAATTTGCCTTCCAGCTTGCTCAGGGTCGGTTCCAGGCAGAAGCTGTCGTTTTGCTGCCGGAGGAGCAGGACCTCGCCGCCCTTCATATTCTGGAAGTATTGCCGGTCGCCGACATCGATCAGCGGCAGCTTATCGTATTTTTTAAGACCCCATCGGGCGACCCATTTTCCGGTATCGTTTATCCAGAACAAGTCGTCGAACTGGCGATAGCGCTGGGGGTGGATGGATTCTTCGGCATTCAATTTGGCGGATTGGTAGATGGGGTCTTCCAGCAGCTTTCTAATGGGAGGTTGCTGGTGGTAGAGGCTGTCATATCTTCCCAGTTGTTGGTAGGCGGTATCGATCTCCCGGAGGAGGTTTTGCTCGAGCTGAGCGGCCAGGGTGGAAAGCGCCGTCTTATTGGCCGCCTTATGGACACCGCCCAGGAAGTTCCAGGCAAACAGGAAGAAGAGCGCGAGGCCGCCGATAAAATAAGTGCCGATGATCATGCGCAGGTCGAACGTGGTGATGCGTTCGCCGGAGCCGATGATATAGATCTTAAGCAGGGGGATGGCTATCAGCAGGAGCAGGACCAGGATGCCGCCCATGGTGAGGAGGTCTATGGGAACCGACTCGTAGGTGGAGGTATAGCGGTGGAGGTTGATGAGGCCGGCCATGATGACGCGCTGACTGTGGAAGTGGAAGGGGTAGAGGAAGAGCTTGTAGTCGTTGCCTTCGATCCTGACCTGGTGGATATCCATTGTCGAGAAGCCATCGCTTTTTTTCAAAAGGGTGTCCATATCCACCTGGTAGTCCATGGAGAGGTCGCCGGCATTGAAGACGATCTCACCTTCGGATGGGGTATTGCGGCCAGGGTGACGGGATGATCTGACGGTGTCGCTTTGGAGGATCATGAGGTAGGTATCGAAAATATCCCGGTCGCCGTC